>QKDF01000073.1 GCA_003245395.1 Clostridia bacterium | reverse complement strand
GTCCACCTCTATGGAAAAGGTGATTGGCGCCCTGTCCGAACAGTTTATGGCCGATAATTCCGGCGTGACCGTCACCTATGATCCCACCGGTTCCGGCACCGGAGTTGAGTCTGTGAGCAACGGCACCTGCGACATCGGCTTGGCCTCCCGCACACTGAAGGATACCGAGACAGGCCTGACCGCCACCGTTGTGGCGCTGGACGGCATCGCCATCATCGTCAATTCCGCCAATACCGTGCAGGATCTGACGGTAGAGCAGATCGCCGACATTTTCACCGGCAAGATCACCGACTGGAGTCAGGTGGGCGGCACCGGCGGTGCCATTTCCTGTATCGGCCGTGAGTCCGGCTCCGGCACCCGGGACGGCTTCGAGTCCATCACCGGAACCCAGGACACCTGCGTTCTCAGCCAGGAACTGACCTCTACCGGCGCCGTGATGGAGGCCGTTAAGGGCAATGCCAGCGGCATCGGCTACGCCTCCCTCTCCTCTGTGGAAGGCAAGGACGGCATCAAGGCCGTCACCGTGGGCGGAGTGGCCTGCACCGAGGACACCGTTCTGGACGGTACCTATAAGATCCAGCGTCCGTTCAATCTGGTGACCAAGGACGGCGTGACCCTTTCTCCCGCGGCTCAGGCATTCTTCGACTTCGCTACCTCCCCCAAAGCCAACGACCTGATCAAGGCCGCCGGCGCCGTGCCTGTGGCAAAATAAGAGATATGAATCAGATGCTTCGTGAGAAAAAGAGCCTCCCCCGCTCTGCCGGGGGAGGCGCGAAGCACACTCTGGAGCTTGTCATGCACACGTTGTTTCTGCTGTGTGGCATTCTGGCAGTGGGCTTCGTCCTGTGCATCAGTATCTATCTGTTCATCTCCGGTATCCCGGCCATCCGTCAGATCGGCCTGAAGGATTTCCTTCTGGGCCAGGTGTGGCAGCCTACCGCCACCACGGTGGAGCCGTCCTTCGGTATTCTGCCCTTCATCCTTACATCCGTTTACGGCACGGCGGGGGCCATCGTACTGGGTGTTCCCGTGGGACTGTTCACCGCCGTGTTCCTGTCGAAGGCGGCGCCCCCCAAGATTGCGGCCCTGCTCCGCGGGGCTGTGGAGCTGCTGGCGGGAATTCCCTCGGTGGTCTACGGTCTGGTTGGTATGATCGTGCTGGTGCCTGCGATCCAAAAGATCTTCGGTCTTAGCTCCGGCGCCTGCCTGCTGGCGGCGATTTTGGTGCTGGCCATCATGATTCTGCCCTCCATCATCAATGTGTCGGAGACGGCGCTCAACGCCGTGCCACGGGAGTATGAGGAGGCGTCGCTGGCCCTGGGTGCCACAGAGACGGAGACCATCTTCCGTGTGTCTCTGCCCGCCGCCCGCAGCGGTGTGGCCGCCGCGGTGGTACTGGGCGTGGGCCGTGCCATCGGCGAGGCTATGGCCATCATCATGGTTTCGGGCAACGTGGCCAACATGCCGGGACTTCTGACCTCCGTGCGGTTTTTGACCACGGCCATCGCCTCTGGCATGTCCTATGCCGCCGTGGGGAGTTTGTTCCAGCAGTCGCTGTTCTCCATCGGGTTGGTGCTGTTCCTGTTCATCATGCTCATCAACGCGATGCTCAACCTGTTTATTAAACGGAAGAGGGAGGGTTAAGTCATGGAAAATCGTTCCCTGCGCCGCCGGGTGTATGAGCGAGCCATGCGTGCTCTCCTCTATGTGAGTGCCGGCATCACCTGTGCGCTTCTGATCTTCCTGATCGGGTATATCTTTTACCGCGGTATCCCCAACCTCAGCTGGAACCTGGTTTCTTCCCAGTCCAGCTATCTGAAAAACACCATCGGAATCCTGCCCAATATTTTAAACACACTGTATATCATTTTGGTGGCCATGGTGGTTGTGCTGCCGCTGGGTGTGGGCGCCGCCATCTATCTTACGGAATACGCCACCAGCCGCCGTATTTCGGCTGTCATCGAATTCGCAACCGAGTCCCTGGCCGGTATCCCCTCCATCATCTTCGGTCTGGTGGGCATGCTGATTTTCGTGCAGAAGCTCAATCTCCAGTACGGCATTTTATCCGGCGGCCTGACACTGGTAATCATGATCCTGCCCACCATTGTCCGCACGACACAGGAGAGCCTTAAAACCGTACCGCAATCCTACCGGGAGGGCGCGCTGGCTCTGGGTTCCGGCAAGTGGCACATGGTGCGCACCGTGGTGCTGCCCGGCGCGGTGGACGGAATCGTCACCGGCTGCATCCTGGCAGTGGGGCGCATTGTGGGCGAGTCGGCCGCTCTGCTGTTCACCGCGGGCTTCGGTCTGGTGCTCAACGGCTTCTGGACGTCCCTTCATTCCTCGTCCGCCACGCTGACCGTGGCACTGTATGTCTACGCCAGCGAGCGTGGTGAGACCGGCGTGGCCTTTGGCATCGCCGCGATCCTGCTGCTGCTGACGTTGCTGATCAACCTGTCCGCCAACCTGGTGGGCCGGAAATTGAAGAAGTAACGGAGAGATTGCATGGCTACCATTATTGAGACAAAGGATCTGGACCTGTGGTACGGTTCCCACCAGGCACTCCAGAAGATCGGCGTGGCGATTCCTGAGCATTGCATCACCGCTCTGATCGGACCTTCCGGCTGCGGAAAGTCCACATTTCTAAAGACGCTCAACCGTATGAACGATCTGATCCCCGGTGTGCGCATTGAGGGTCAGGTGCTGTTTCATGAGCAGCATATTTACGACCCGTCGGTGGATGTAACGGGGCTGCGCAAGCAGGTGGGCATGGTCTTTCAGAAGGCCAATCCCTTCCCCATGAGCATTTACGACAACGTGGCCTACGGTCCCCGGACCCACGGTATTCGTGCCCGGAGCCGGCTGGATGAGATCGTGGAGAAATCTCTGCGAGATGCCGCCATCTGGGACGAGGTGAAGGACCGTCTGCGCAAATCGGCTCTGGGCCTGTCCGGCGGACAGCAGCAGCGGCTGTGCATCGCCCGGGCGCTGGCCGTGGAGCCTGAGGTGCTGCTGATGGACGAATCCACCAGCGCCTTGGACCCGATTTCCACTTCCAAGATCGAAGATCTTGCAGTGGAGCTGAAGAACCGCTATACTGTAATCATGGTGACCCACAATATGCAGCAGGCCGCCCGTGTGTCGGATAAAACGGCCTTCTTCCTGTTGGGCGAGCTGGTGGAATTTGGGGATACGGAGCAGATTTTCTCCAATCCGCAGGACAAGCGGACGGAAGATTACATCACAGGCCGGTTCGGCTAAGGGGAGTGGGAGCATGAGAACAAAATTTGACGAGCAGCTCGAAAAGCTGCACATTGAGATGATCCGCATGGGCGCGCTGTGCGAGGATGCGATCTCCGCGGCGGTGAAGTCTCTGCTGGAGCAGGACGCCGACATGGCGGAGAAGGCGAAGGAAACAGAGCAGGAGATCGACCAGGCCGAGCGAGATGTGGAGGGCATGTGCCTGAAGCTCCTTCTGCAGCAGCAGCCGGTGGCCAAAGATCTGCGGGAAGTTTCCGCGGCACTAAAAATGATTTCGGATTTGGAGCGCATCGGCGATCAGGCCGCGGATATCGCGGAACTGAGCAACTATGTGGCGGCGGCGTCGGAAAAAGGGCGTACCCACATCGGGGACATGGCCCGGGCCACGATTCACATGGTGACCAACAGCGTTGATTCCTTTGTCAAGCGGGATCTGGACCTGGCCCGGTCCGTGTACAAGGCGGACGACGAGGTGGACGCGCTGTTCGAGCAGGTGCGCCGAGAGATTCTGGAGCTGATCGCGGCTGACAGCACCCAGGGAGAGCTGGCGCTGGATCTGCTGATGGTGGCCAAGTATTTCGAGCGCATCGGCGACCACGCAACCAACGTGGCCGAGTGGGTGGAGTATTCCATCACCGGCGTTCATAAAAGCGGCAACTGACGGCGCAAAAGCCGCCGGAAGGAGGAGAGAATCCATGCTGACCTTTGAGGATGTGAAACGTGACGCGGCTATCCGTACCTACATTGAAAAGGCGGATGAATCGCTCATTACCCTGGGCTATACGGAGCATAGCTTCGCCCATGTCACCCTGGTGGCGGATACCGCCGCTTATATTTTGGCGACACTGGGGCATCCGGCCCGGGAGGTGGAGCTGGTCAAAATCGCCGGGTTCCTGCACGACATTGGGAACCTGGTCAACCGGGTGGACCACTCGCAGTCCGGGGCAGTGATGGCATTTCGCATCCTGGATAACCTCCACTGTGATCCGGCGGAGATTGCCGAGATCGTCACAGCTATCGGCAACCACGACGAGGGTACCGGACAGCCGGTGTCCGACATCGCGGCGGCGCTGATTCTGGCGGACAAATCGGATGTTCGCCGCAGCCGTGTGCGCAACACGGACCCGCAGAGCTTCGACATTCACGACCGGGTAAATTATTCGGCGAAAAAGTCCACGCTGAAGATCAATGAGGAACACACGCTCATTAAGCTGAAGCTGACGGTGGATACGAAGTATGGCTCCGTGATGGATTACTTTGAGATTTTCATGCAGCGGATGCTGCTGTGCCGCAAGGCGGCGGAGCGGCTGGGACTGCAGTTCAAGTTGATGATCAACGAACAGCAGCTGATCTGACCGGCGGGGCGGAGAAGATCGCCCGGTCGGGTGTAACCGCAGAAGGAGGTCCTATGATCTATTTACTGGAGGATGACGAGAGCATCCGGGATTTCGTCATCTATACGCTCAGCGCCCAGGGCATGGAAGCGCGGGGCTTTGCCCTGCCGTCCCAGTTTTGGGCAGCCTGTGAGCAGACAATGCCGAATCTGATTTTGCTGGACATCATGCTGCCGGAGGAGGATGGCCTCACCATTCTGAAAAAACTCCGGGCGGCTCCCCAGACCGCCAAGCTGCCCATCATCCTGCTCACGGCAAAGAGCACGGAATATGACAAGGTGCTGGGACTGGACGGCGGCGCAGACGACTATGTGGCGAAGCCCTTCGGTATGATGGAACTGCTCTCCCGCATCCGGGCGCTGCTGCGCCGGACGGAGCAGGAGGCGGATGAGTACCGGGCGGGCAGCCTGTTGGTCATTCCATCCAAGCATGTGGTGCAGGCCGGAGGCGCCGACGTGATGCTGACCCAGAAGGAATATGAGCTTTTGTGCCTGCTGCTGAAAAATAAGGGTACGGTTTTCACACGGGAACAGCTGATTGAAAGCGTCTGGGGCTACGCCTTTACGGGCGAAACCCGCACCGTGGACGTTCACGTCCGCACCCTGCGTCAGAAGCTGGGTGCGGCGGGCGAGTGCATCGAGACCGTTCGGGGCTATGGCTATAAAATTGGTGAGAACGTATAAGGCAGAGGAAATACGATGACGAAACGAATATTTCGCTCCATTCTCACCGTGTCGCTGGCGGCGCTGCTGGCGGCGTTGGTGCTGATTGTGGGCGTGCTGCACGGATATTTTCAAAACCGTGTGGAGGATGATCTGCACAATCAGGCCGTTTACATTGCCCAGGGCGTAGAAAAAAGCGGAGAAGCCTTTTTCGACGGACTGAGTCCCGCCAGCCGTGTGACCTGGATTGCCAAGGACGGTACGGTTCTCTACGACAGTTGGGAGGACGCCTCCAAAATGGAGAACCACGCCGACCGCGAGGAGGTCAAACAGGCCATGACACAGGGCCGGGGCACGGCTGTGCGTTATTCCAGTACGCTGGAGCAGCAGACGATCTACAGCGCCCTGCGCCTGGACGACAGTACCGTGATCCGGGTGGCCGATACGCAGTATTCCGTGTGGAAGTTGGTGCTGCAGGCGCTTCAGCCGATGGCGATTGTCATTCTGGCGGCGCTGGCGCTGGCCGCGGTGCTGGCGTCCCGGGTATCCCGACAGATTGTGCAGCCCATCAACGCCCTGGATTTGAGCGGACCGGGGCTGAAAGACGAAGATCTGTACGATGAGCTGACTCCCCTGATGGCTAAGCTCCGGGCGCAGAATCGCCAGATCAACAAGCAAATTACGCAGCTGCGTCGGCGGCAGGAGGAATTTTCCGCCATTACCGAGAACATGAGCGAGGGCTTTCTGGTGCTGGATACCCGGACTCGGGTGCTGTCCAACAACTCGGCCGCCCTGGCTCTGCTGGAGACGGATTGTCAGCCCAAGCCCGGTGAGACCAGCGTGTACGTTCTCAGCAGGGAAGAGGGCTTCCGCCGCTGTGTGGAGGAGGCTCTGGCCGGACGCCGCAGCGAGCGGATGCTGGAAAAAGATGAGCGATGCCGCCAGGTAATCGCCAGCCCGGTGCTGCAGGACGGACACCTGAGCGGCGCGGTTCTGGTCATTCTGGACGTGACGGAGCGGGAGCAGCGGGAGAGCCTGCGGCGGGAGTTTACCGCCAATGTTTCTCACGAGCTGAAAACGCCCCTGACTGCTATCTCCGGCACGGCGGAAATTCTGGAAAACGGACTGGTAAAGCCCGCGGACGTGGCCCATTTTGCGGGTAATATCCATCGGGAAGCGGGACGGCTGATCCATCTGGTAAACGACATCATCAAGCTCTCGCGCTTGGACGAAGGCGTGCAGGAAGGTCTGTGGGATCGCGTGGATATGCTCCGATTGGCCCATCAGGTCATCGAACAAGTGCGTCCCGCAGCGGAAAAAAAGAACGTTATGCTGGAGGTGCGGGGTACCGTGGCTTTTGCGGCCGGCGTACCCCAGATTTTGGAGGAAATTCTCTACAACCTGTGCGACAATGCCGTGGCCTATAACAAGGAAGACGGCTCCGTTACAGTCACAGTGGAGGATACCGGCGCGGGTGCGCGGGTTACCGTGTCCGATACGGGTGTGGGAATCCCCAAGGAAGCTCGGGAGCGTGTTTTCGAGCGGTTCTATCGGGTGGATAAGAGTCATTCCAGCGGCGGTACCGGCCTGGGGCTTTCCATCGTCAAGCACGGCGCGGCGTATTTGGGTGCCACGGTGGAGTTGACCAGCGAGGTGGGCAAGGGCACAACCTTCGTGCTGAAGTTCCCGCCGCTTGAGGAAGAATAACAAAAACCGACAAAAGAGCCGGACGGCAGAAATGCCGTCCGGCCCTTTTGACATAAAAGTTCCTCACTGATACGGCGGACGCACCGCTCCACCTGAAAAGAATAGGCGGCCCGGCGCTGGGAGAGACCTCCTGTGCAATCAGTTTAACGTATCCGCGTTCTGGGCGAACAACTCTTCCACCCGCGCCGTTGTGGCGGGGCAGGAGTCCAGTTCTGGGTCGGCGGAGAGCAGCGAGAGCGCCGCATCCTGCGCCTCCCGCAGCAGCAGCGTGTCGCAGCCCAGATCCGCGATTTTAAGGCCCGGCAGTCCGTGCTGGCGCAGGCCGAAAAAGTCGCCCGGGCCGCGCAGACGCAGATCCTCTTCCGCAATCTTAAAGCCGTCGCCCGTCTGAGCCATTACACGCAGACGCGCACGGGTCTCTTCGCTGGGATGGTCGGAGATCAGCACGCAGGTGGAGGGGTGCTGCCCCCGGCCCACCCGGCCCCGCAGCTGATGAAGCTGACTCAGGCCGAAGCGTTCTGCGTTTTCCACCACCATGACCGTGGCGTTTGGCACGTCCACGCCGACTTCAATGACGGTTGTGGCCACCAAAATGTCCGTTTCCCGGTTGGCAAAAGCCGTCATGACCGCGTTTTTTTCCTTCGCTTTCATCCGTCCGTGGACAAAGGTCACCCGCAGGTCCGGGAAGACCTCCTGCTGCAGATGCTGGGCATATTCCGTCACGGCTTTGCGCTCGTCGGATTCCTCCGATTCCTCTACCTGGGGGCAGACGATGTACGCCTGCCGGCCCGCGGCGATTTCCTTGCGCAGAAAGCCGTAAATTCTCTCTCTGTATCCCCCGGAGACCGCCACGGTTTTGATCTTCTGCCGTCCAGGAGGCAGCTCGTCAATCACAGATACATCCAGATCGCCATAGAGAATCAGAGCCAGCGTCCGGGGAATGGGCGTGGCGGACATAACCAGCATATGGGGGCTGTCGCCTTTGGCGGAAAGCGCCGCCCGCTGGGCCACGCCGAAGCGGTGCTGCTCATCCGTTACCACCAGACCCAGATCGGAAAAGGCCACTCCCTCGGACAGCAGAGCATGCGTGCCGATGACAAAATTCAGTTCTCCCGCGGCCAACTGATTGCCTGCCTCGCGCTTGATCTTGGCGGGCATGGAGCCGGTGAGCAAAGCACAGCGGATGCCCAGGGTTTCCAACAGGGGAGACAGCCCGTCAAAGTGCTGCTTGGCCAAGATTTCCGTGGGGGCCATCAGGGCAGCCTGCCGTCCGTTTTGTACCATGAAGTACACGCAGGCGGCGGCCACCATGGTTTTGCCGGAACCCACATCACCTTGGCAAAGGCGGTTCATGGGTTTGCCTGCCTTCATATCCGCCAGTGCCTCCTCCACGCAGCGGCGCTGGGCACCGGTCAAAGTGAAGGGAAGCGCCTTGTAAAACACATCCATGTCCACGTCCCGGCAGGGGGGAACCCGCACGTCGTCCCGGCGGGAGCGCAGGCGCTTCAAGCCGATGGTGAATAAAAACAGCTCTTCGAACGCCAGCCGTCTCCGGGCCACATCCAGCGCTTCCGGCGAGGCGGGAAAGTGAATATTCTCATAGGCGAAACCAATGTGGCACAGGTGATGCTCCTGCCGCACGGTATCAGGCAGCACGTCTGGCAGGATATCGGCGCAGGCGTCCAACCCTTGACGTACGGAACGGGAGAGGATCAGCTGCGAGACCCCGGCGGTAAGGGGATAGACCGGCACGATCCTGCCCGTCAGCTCGCCCCGGCCCTCCGGTTCCACAACGGGGTTGGCCATCTGGCGGCGCAGCAGATTTCCCTCTGCCTTGCCGTAAAACTGGTAGGTCTGGCCGACTTTGAGATTGTTTTTCTGCCAGCCCTGATTAAAAAACGTCACATCCAGGGCACCAGTCTCGTCCACCGCCCGCAGCTTGACCAGTTCCAGTCCCTTTCGTATCCGGGACAGGGTGGGCACAGCGGCTACCATGGCCGCCACACAGGCCGCTTCGCCCGGTTGCAGATCGGCGATGGCCTTGATCGCCGTCCGGTCGTCGTAGGTACGGGGGAAATAGGAGATCAGGTCCCGCAGGGTGCGGATATCCAGCTTGGACAAAGCCTTTGCCCGCTGGTCCCCGATGCCCCGGATATTCCGCACATCTGTGGTCAGATCAGCCATGGTATCACCCCTTTGCACCTGAAATTGTCTCCATTATAATCCATTGGAACGTTCTTTGGCAACGGAAAAAGCCGGACCGCAAAGCGATCCGGCTTGTTTTTGACGGCGCATCTGTTACAGGGCCGTATTTTCGTATTCCATAAAGCGGAAAGACAGGCCGTTCTCCTCCATAGACTCGGAGACGGAGACCTGCTTCCAGTTGGGCAGGCGGTCCAGATTGGGGAAAAAGGTGTCTGCGCCTTCGGTCAGCGTGTCCACCTGAGTCAGAAAAACCCGCTTGCACTGGGACAGCGTGCAGGTATAAACGCTGCCGCCGCCGATGACCCAGACGGTATCGGGATCGGCGTCCTCAACCGCTGTCATGGCTTCCTTGCAGCAGTGAACCACCTCAACACCGTCCCGGGCAAAGGTTTTGCACCGGGTGATGACGATGTTGCGCCGGCGGGGCAGGGGGTCTCCACCGGGAAAAGATTCCAGTGTTTTGCGTCCCATCAGTACGGTGCCGTTGAGTGTCATGGCACGGAAATGCTTCATATCGGTGGGCAGAGAAAACAGCAGGCAGTTGTCCCTGCCGATGGCCCAGTTGCGGTCTGCGACGACGATGGCGTTCATGGTATCCTCCTTAAATGGCGATGGGGATTTTCTCCTCAAAGGGGCAGGGAGTATATCTTTCCAGGGAAAAACTGTCGCGGGTGAAGGCATAAAAATCGATTACAGAGGGATCGACGGTGAACGCGGGCGCCGGAGCGGGCGTTTCCCGAAGCATCTGCTCGATGATGGGCACATGGCGGTCATATATGTGGGCGTCTGCAATGACGTGGATCAGCTCGCCTGGGATCAGGCCGCTGACCTGAGCGAACATGTGCACCAGAACGGCGTACTGCACCACATTCCAGTTGTTGGCCGCCAGCATATCCTGAGACCGCTGATTTAATATGGCGTTTAAGACATTGCCCGAGACGTTGAACGTCATGGAATAAGCACAGGGGTACAGGTTCATCTCGTGCAGGTCGGCAAAGTTATAGATGTTCGTGAGGATGCGCCGGCTGGCGGGATTGTGCTTCAGATCGTACAGCACCCGATCCACCTGATCCATCTCCCCTTCGGGGTAGCGGTGCTTCACGCCCAGCTGATAGCCGTAGGCTTTCCCAATGGAGCCGTCCGCGTCCGCCCACTGGTCCCAGATGTGGGCGCGCAGGTCGCGGATATTGTTGGACTTCTTCTGCCAGATCCATAAAAGCTCGTCCACAGCGGTTTTCCAATAGGTGCGCCGCAGCGTCAGGATGGGGAATTCCTCCCGCAGGTTATAGCGGTTGACGATGCCAAACTTTTTCACGGTGTGGGCAGGTGTACCGTCTTCCCAGCGGGGGCGGACGGCCATGTCGGTGTCCCAGACGCCGTTTTCCAGGATATCGCGGCAGTTTTGCACGAAGATATGGTCCGCCTGGCTCATGCGCAGCCCTCCTAAAGATGATTCCAGTTTACCAGTATATCAGAGGGTTCGACCATTTTCAATGTAAAATACAAAACAAACTATGCAAAAAACAGCAGCTTAAAATCAGACTTTTTGGGGAGTTTGTGGTTGTAATCCTGCAAAGGGTGCGGTATGCTGGAAAAGCAAGCCGGAAGAAGCGGAGGCGGAAAGGATGCCGGAGGGTATGGAAGCGGATAAGCGGGGGTACCTGCTTGAGGATTTTCGTCTGTTTCATCTCAAGGACAGTCGGGCGCAGCGGCTGGATTACCACTATCACGAGTTTGATAAGATCATTTTGTTCCTGAGTGGAAAGGTGACCTACACTGTGGAGGGTGTCACCTATTTTTTACGTCCGTGGGATCTGCTGCTGGTTCCCCGGGATCAGATTCATCGGGTGAACATCGACCCATCGGAGCCATATGAGCGGATTGTGCTCTGGGTGGGCCGTTCGTGGATGGAGCGGCGCAGCGATTCCGGACAGGCGCTGAGCGAGTGCTTCGATCTGGTGCGGACGCGGGGATTTCATCTTTTACGTACCGACGGTGAGCAGCGCCTGAACTACATGCGCCGTGCCGCTGAACTGGAAGAGGCGCTGCGCTCCCGGGATTTTGGTCATGAGCGGATGGCGGACACCTGCTGCCAGCAGTTTTTGATCTGTGTGGCGCGGGATCTGCTGCGGGACCAGACGGCCGAAAAAGAGAAGGATAGTTATCGTTCCGATCCGAAAATTGAGGAGATTCTGCGCTACATTACCGGGCATCTGTCGGAGGATCTGACAGTGGATGCTCTGGCGGAGCGATTCTACTTAAGCCGTTATTATCTGATGCACCGGTTCAAGGCCGTCACCGGCTATACCGTCCACCAATACACCAGCCAGAAGCGTCTGCTGCTGGCCGGAGAGCTGCTGCGCGGCGGCACACCGGTGATGAAGGCGGCGGAACAGGCGGGCTTCGGGGATTACTCGGCCTTTCTGCGGGCCTTTCGCAGCACGTTCCACGCAAGCCCGCGGGACTTTCAGCCCCGCTGAGAATAGAGGGAGAAAAGAGAGACTGAATGGGAAACACGTTGGAGACGACATTTTCAAACAGGAACCTGCGGAAACTGATTATCCCGTTGGTGATCGAGCAGCTTCTGGCCATCACTGTCGGTCTGGCAGATTCGCTGATGGTGGCCCGTGTGGGCGAGGCGGCGGTGTCCGCCGTTTCACTGGTGGATGCGGTGAACGTGCTGTTGGTCAGCCTGTTTTCCGCTCTGGCCACCGGCGGTGCCGTGGTGGCGGGGCAGTACATGGGCCGGAAAGAGATGGAAAAAGCCAATCTGTCGGGCGGACAGCTGCTGTTATTCATGGGAGAGGTCTCCCTGGGCGTTATGGTGCTTTTATATCTGCTGCGCGGCTTCATCCTGGGTGTGGTGTTCGGCAGCATTGCGCCGGATGTGGCCGCTTATGCCAACAGATATTTTTTGATTGTGGAGGCATCCACACTGTTTCTGGCCCTGTACAATGGCGGCGCTGCCTTGTTCCGGGTGATGGGCAATTCGGGAATCTCCATGTGGGTGTCCCTGATCATGAATGCGATCAACATAATCGGCAATGCTATTCTGGTTTTTGGCTTCCATTGGGGCGTAGAGGGCGTGGCTGTTCCCACGCTGGTCTCCCGCGTTGCGGCGGCTGTGATGATGCTGGTGCTGCTGCGAAACCCGAAGCTGCCGCTGCACCTGGAAAAGAAATTTCGGTTCCGCCATGAAAAGCGGATTATCCGCAATATTTTGCTGTTGGGAGTACCCAATGGCGTCGAAGGCAGTATGTTCCAGCTGGGCAAGATTCTGCTGCTGGCGGTGGTGGCGGGCTTTGGAACCGCTTCCGTGGCAGCCAATGCCATCGGCAATACCATTGCCAGCTTTCAGATTCTGGCACCCCAATCCATCGGCCTTGGTATGGTGACGGTGGTGGCGCGCTGCGTGGGCGCCGGAGACTTTGACAAAGCCAGAGCCTATACCCGCAAGCTGATGCGGTGGGGGTATGTGTCCACGCTGGTGGAGAATCTGCTGATTTTCGCTGCTCTGGGATGGCTGCTGCGGCTCTATGGATTGTCCCAGACAGCCACGGATTACGCACATACCATCCTGCTGCTTCACGGCGGAATCGCCATTCTCATCTGGCCGCTGGCCTTTCAGCTGCCCCAGACTATCCGGGCGGCGGGGGATACCCGCTTTACCATGCTGGTTTCATCTGCATCCATGTGGGCATTCCGGGTGGTGTTGGGAGTTCTGCTTGCCAAAACCTTTCAGCTGGGTGTCTTGGGGACATGGTACGCGATGTTTGTGGACTGGGTGGTTCGCAGCGTGGTATTCGTGCTGCGATATCGAAGCCGGCGATGGGAGACAAAGGCGCTGCAGGACTGATACCAAGTCGAATGTTGCAAAAGCCATAGGAAACATTTAGAAAAGCTTGATATTCTAATATAGAAATCCCGGCAGCGGCAAAATAAGACGGCGCGGCCTCAAAGCCGCGCCGTCTGTATAGACAGGAATCCGGATCAAAACAGGTTCAGGCTGAAGAAGTCGTTGATCTGACCCAGAAGGATAAATGCCATTGCAAGAGGAACAATGAACCTGATACAGATGCTGAAAAAGCGGTCGATGTTCGAGGCGGAGCCATGGTGGATCTCATTGAGCAGTGTTTTCGGCTTGATTTCCCACCCGATCATGAGCGACATCAACAGCGAGCCGAGCGGCATGGCCACACCTTCGGACATCATATCCATGAAGTCCAGCCAGCAGTCGTTCCAGGGGCGGATATTTGCGCCGCCCGCCTGACCGGGAACCCAAAGGCCGTTGGAGCCCAGACCGTCCAGAGCCACGATGGTTGCCTCGATCATGATGGCGACGCAGACCCAGAAGACAACTTTGTGGCGATTTCCCTCCCGGCCTTTCCGGGCGGCACGGTCCAGGAAGAAGGTGGAGACCACCTCCACCAGTGAGATGGCGGAGGAAATGGCGGCAATCAAAACCAGCAGATAGAAGATCACGCCGAACAGGGGGCCGGCGGCGCCCATCTCCCGGAATACGTCCTGCAGGGTGATAAACAACAGGCTGGGGCCGCCCAGTTTGATCTGGCTCATTTCCACGCCGTTTCTGATGCCGTTGGACACGGCGGCGGGGATGACGGCGATGCCGGCCATAAAGGCCACCAGCGTATCGGCCACGACGATCACGGCCGAGTTTTTCACCAGGTTTTCCTTTTTATCCAGATAAGAGCCGTATGTAATCATGGCGCCCATGGCCAGGGAGAGAGAAAAGAACATTTGGCCGCCGGCTGCAGAAAGTACGGTTACAAGACCGGGAGAGGATGCAATGAAGCCGGCCTTGACAGCATAGCCCGGAACAAGCATGAATTTCAGGCCCTCCGCTGCCCCAGGCAGAGTCAGGCTGCGAATGATGATGATGACCAGCATCACGAACAGAGCCGGCATGCCGACGTTGTTGAATTTTTCAATGCCGCCGGAGATGCCGCCCCGGTTGATGGCATAACAGATCAGAAGGAACAGCAGAGTGAATGCCACGCTTCCGAATTGGTTGGCCAGCATGGCGGAAAACAAATCCGCGCCGGAAGTGAGCTCAGCCCCGCCGAATGCCAGGTTGCTCAGGTTCAGCGCCATATAATCAATGCAGTAGCCGCCCAGAACCGCGTAAAAGCTCATGATGATGAACGGGGCGAAGATGGCCAGCCAGCCGACCCAAGGGAACCGTTTTGATAGACTGTGATAGGCTCCGACAACACCCTGCCTGGTCTTGCGGCCCATGGACAATTCCCCCATCATGATGACAAAGCCGACAAAGACTGCCAGCAGCAGGTAGATCAGGAGGAACGTAAACCCTCCGGATTTGCCCATTTTGTAGGGGAATCCCCAAATGTTGCCCAGACCCACGGCAGAGCCAATTGCCGCCATCAGGAAGCCGATGTTGCTCCCCCAGGAACCTCTCTCATTTTTCACAAAACAACCTCTCTTTCATTTCGCGATTATGTACAAATATACCATAACAATTGGTTTCGATCAAGAGAATGAGGTCGTGTTTTGAAAAAAATGTTCGTGTATCGCGTTATTAATTTTACATGTTTGTATACCAATTAAAGACACTCCCGGCTTGGAGTTATGGAAGGAATGTCGAAATGCTTGATTTTAAACCTATTACACAAAATGACGGAGACAGCCTGCGCCAGTATTACCAGAATTGCAGCTATGGACTGTGCGAGTATGCCGTGGGCACGAAGCTCATGTGGCGCTCCACGCTGCATCCGTCCTGGACGGATGCAGCAGGCTGCCTGATTGTGCGCAATGAAATTGACGGGCAGGTGCTGTTTGACTACCCCGTACCCGGACCGGATGTGGATGAGAAAGCCGCTTTGGCGGCGATCGAGGATTACTGCCTGGAGCGGTGCATCCCGCCTGTGATCTCCGTGGTACCGGAAGAAAAAGTCTCCATCCTGCTGCATCGCTATCCCTATGTACAGGTGCGCAACATTCGTACGTGGCGGGATTATGTCTACAATGCGGAGGATCTGCGGGAATTTGCAGGCCGGCGGTATTCCGGCCAGCGTAACCACATCAAAAAGTTCCGCGCCGCGTGTCCCGATGCGTCTTTCCGTGCGTTGACCGCTCAGGATCAGCCGCTTCTGGAGCGGTTCTGGGAGGAGTATGGACAGGAGTTTTCCAAAGGGGACGATCCCAAGGCCGTGCGTGAATTGGCGTTTGCCAAGGAAGTGTTCGGCCTGATGGGCAAGGACTGGTTCCTTTGCGGCGGAATGTTTGACGGGGAGCGACTGATCGCCGTATCTCTGGCGGAAAAGTGCGGCGACACGCTGGTGATCCACATTGAAAAGGCCATTTATTCCTATCCCGGCGTGTATCCGGCGATGGTGCAAGCCTTTGCCCGGGAGTTCAGTGCCGACGTGACCTGGATCGACCGGGAGGATGACGCGGCCGACCGGGGACTGCGCACATCCAAGCTGCAGTACGGTCCGGCAAAGCTGGCGCCAAAATATCATTTCGCGCCCCAGAGCGAGCTGTTGCTGCATGTGTCGGCAATTCCGGAGCTTCAAACGGAGCGGCTGACTCTCTCAGAATTGACGGAGGCCGACCGAGATGCGTACAACGCACTGGTACTGGATCAGGAGCGCAATCGCTGGTGGGGGTATGACGACGTGGGCGGCTTGGGCGGCCCCGTGGAGCCGGACAGCTTTCTCAATGTGGCTCGCCGGGATTTTGAACGGCGGCTGGCGGTGAATTTTGCCGTCCGCCTGGACGGAAAGCTGATTGGTGAGGCGGTGCTTTACCGGTTCAACTGCCGGGGAGATGCCGAACTGGGCTGCCGCATTGCATCGGAGTACGCCGGTCATGGCTATGGCACCGAGGCGTTCACTGCCGTGGCGGAATGGGGATTGTACAGAGTTCACCTGACGCGTGTGGTGGCAAAGTGCTACAAGGAAAACGAGGCATCCAGGAAAATGCTCTCTTCCTGTATGCGGCCCAGCGGAGAGGACGAGACGTTTTACTATTTTGAAAAGCTGGTCTGATCTGCATTTGTCCCTCCGATACCGCCTGCAAGTCCGCTGCCGATGGGATGGAACAGAGCCGTCCCGCTTGCCAAACGGACAAAATTCTGCTATACTGCCAGCAGAAAAACGGAAGGGGGCGGTGGGATGAATCTGTCGGAAAAGCGCCTGTTTCTGCTGGACATGGACGGCACGCTGTATCTGGGGGATCGGCTTTTGCCCGGTGCCCGGGAATTTCTTGACTGGGTGCCCCGGCGGGGCGGCCGGTATTATTATCTGACGAACAACTCCTCCCGCGGGGCGGACGCCTACGTTGCCAGAATGGCAAAGCTGGGCCTTCCCGCCGCAAAGGAGGATTTTCTCACGTCTGCAGACGCCGCTGTGGATTATCTTCAGACGCATAAAACCCCGCAGGACGTGTATTATGCATGTGGAACGGAGTCGTTCAAGGCACAGCTTC
>QKDF01000037.1 GCA_003245395.1 Clostridia bacterium | reverse complement strand
AGTGCCGCACAAACACAAATGATATAAAGTGCAATTGGGCGCTCCTCCAGATATTTGCCCCGACGCAGAAAGAGAAGCGCCGCAGTACCCACGATGATACCGCGCAGAGCGGGGGGGATCAGCCACAGAACTGTGGTAAGCGTAAATCCATATGTGAGCATCTGGTTGATAAATTCGCCCATCAGCGCCACGCCGGCGGCCTGCCACGGCCCAAAAAGCAGAGCACACACCACCACAGGCAGCGATGCGAACGTAATATGTACGTTTCCTAATTTGATGGACAACATGGTCATCAGAACATACAGCGCCGTCAGAACGGCCATGCGGCTAAGGGTCTTGATTGTGAATTTGGACATAAAAAAACCTTCCTTCTGATATTTGGCAGTCCGAAACCGGAATGCCGCACAGAGAAAGGTTTCCCCAATGCGGCAGCGGGATGCGAAACATACACTGCAGACACGTGGTCTTTTCGTCCGAAAAACAACTCCCCGTTTTTCCGGCACTAATACACGTATGTTTCTACTCTGCCTTTTCGGTATGATTATAAATGCTTCCAGCCAAAATTGCAACTACTCACACCAAAAAATATCCCGGGCTATCAAGCCCGGGATATTTTTAGCAAAATTACTGGGGTTTGTTCGCGACAACCTTGCCGGAGAGATCGACAATCAGCTTGCGGGGGCACTTGGTCACGCAGATACCGCAGCTGGTGCACTTGGAGTAATCAATCTGTGCGCAGTTATCCACAACAGTGATGGCACCGTTGGGGCAATTCTTTTCGCACAGCCGGCAGGCGATGCAAGACACGTCGCACACGGCCTTGGCAGCCACGCCCTTGTCCTTGTTGGCGCAGGGCACCACAACGCTGGAAGCGGCAGGCATGGAGATAATCAGATGCCGGGGGCAGGCAGCAGCACAGGCCATACAGTTGGTGCACTTGTCCCGATCCACCTCGGCTGTGCCGTTGTCGCCGATATGCATAGCGTCGAACTTACAGGCGGCCACGCAGGAACCAAATCCCAGGCAGCCATAGGCACACTCCAGCGGGCCGGCACCGACCTTCAGGGCGGCGGTACAGTCTTTCACGCCGCGGTACTCGTACCGCTTTTTGGCATTGGTACCACCATTGCAGCGGACCTGTGCCACCATACGCTCGGTCTCTTTGCTTTCGACACCCATGATCGCGGCGATTTTGGTTGCCGAGTTGGC
Organism: Clostridia bacterium; assembly: GCA_003245395.1. Classification (GTDB taxonomy): domain Bacteria; phylum Bacillota; class Clostridia; order Oscillospirales; family Oscillospiraceae; genus Oscillibacter. The sequence continues at coordinate 3,351 of QKDF01000037.1, read as the reverse complement.
TCCGCCCACAGGGCAGGCATTGACGGGAGCCTTGCCTGCTAAAATGTTGGATGCGCAGTCAGAGCAGCCCGCAAAACCGCAGCCGCCGCAGTTCGCGCCGGGCAGGGCCTCAATAATCTCGGGCAGGCGGGGGTCGGTCTTTACCTCAAAAACCTTGGAGGCAACCGCCAGGACCAGGCCGAACACCGCGCCCAGGATACCCAGCACCAGTACGGCATAAACAATATTCATAGCGCACTCTCCTCCTTAAAAGACTCGTAGGCCGGAGAAGCCCATAAACCCAAGAGCCATCAGACCGGCGGTAATCAGTGCAATGGGGAAGCCTTCAAATGCCTTGGGACTGTCGGCAAAAGCAAGGCGCTCCCGGATACTGGCAAACAGAACAATGGCCAGCAGAAAGCCTAGGCCGCCGGTAATACCATAGATCACAGACTCAATGAAGTTGTAATTGTTCTGAATGTTCAACAGTGCCACGCCCAGCACGGCGCAGTTGGTGGTGATCAGGGGCAGATAGATGCCCAGAGCAGTGTAAAGGGAAGGCATGGACTTCTGCAGGAACATTTCCACGAACTGAACCAGGGCGGCGATCACCAAAATGAAGGTAACCGTCTGCATGTACTCCAGATGGAAAGGGGTCAGCAGAAACTTATTGGCCAGCCATGTAAAGGCAGAGGCCAGGCCCATGACGAAAGTCACGGCAGCGCCCATGCCCGTGGCGGTGTCAATTTTTTTCGACACGCCCATGAAGGGGCAGATTCCAAGGAACTGAGAGAAAATGAAGTTATTCGCCAGAATCGCGCCAAGGGAGATGGCTAAGAGAGTTTTGAATTCCATTACTTACTCTCCTCCTTTTTCTTGGACTTAGAAAGCGCCCACTGCATGGCCGCAATCAGGCAGCCCAGCACCAGGAAGCCGCCCACGGGAAGGGTCAGCACGCCGGCGGGCTGATAGCTTTTCGGCAGGACCTGGATACCGGCCAGAGTGCCGGCACCAAACAGCTCACGTACGGCACACATGGCCAACAGCACCAGCGTATAGCCAATGCCCTGGCAGATGCCATCCCATGCGGAGGCCAGGATGCTGTTCTTGGATGCAAAGGACTCTGCACGGCCCAGAATGATGCAGTTCACGACGATCAGCGGAATGAACACGCCCAAAGACGCGGCAATCGAAGGAACAAACGCCTGCAGCAGCAGATCCACGCAGGTTACGAAGCCTGCAATCACCACGATGTACATGGCGATACGGATTTTATTGGGTACAATTTTGCGGATTGCAGAAATTGCAACGTTGGATGCAGTCAGGATAATCAACACGGAGACACCCATGCCAAGGCCGTTGGGAATATTTGTGGTAATGGCAAGGGTGGAGCACATGCCCAGCAGCTGAACCAGAACAGGGTTATTGGTGATTACGCCTTCTTTAAACTGTTTACCGAGATTCATGACTCAACTCCCCCTTCTCAGCCGATTGCGCCGGCAACGGCCAATGCGCCGTTGACGCCGCTGGTGACGCCTCTGGTGGATACGGTAGCACCGGTGATGGCATCCACATTGGTGCCCACAACCAGAACATTGCCGTCGGCATGACTCATACCCACAAACTGGTCGAGTACGCCGTTCTCATTGTTCATAACTTTGGAGCCGATGCCCGAAGTCTCCTGGTTTTTAACGATGGAAACACCGGTAACAGCACCGTCGGTGTCTACGCCCACCATCATCTCGATATTGCCCTGAGAACCGCTGGCAATCATCTTAATGGCGTAGCCGGCAGGAGAACCATTGCTGTCCACCTCATAGACGGAATCCACGGTGGTGCTGTACTGCGTAGCAGCAGCCGTCATGGCATCGGTGATCGTCAGAGGATCGGAGAACGTGCTGTTGGGATCAGCCACAACGGCGCTCATGGCCTTTTCCGTGGCGGCCTTGTTGATGTCGGCGATGGGGCCTTCGGTCACGCTGTTGACCAAGCCCAGCAGTCCGGCAACGATCACGCAGGTGATCAGAAGGGTCAAGGTCAGCTTCATCAGGTACTTGGGGTCCATGTTGACAGCTTCCTTGGTCTTGACTTCGTTGCTCATTTCGCGGCAGCCTCCTTCTTTTCGGAATTCACAACGCCAAAACGATGAGGCTTTACATATTTGTCGATCAGAGCCGTAAACAGGTTCATGACCAGGATGGAATAGCAGACGCCTTCGTTATAGGAGCCGAAGTACCGGATAAACACGGTAAATACGCCGCAGCCGATACCATAGATCAGCTGGCCCTTGGTGGTCACGGGAGAGGTGGTGTAGTCGGTCGCCATGAAGAAGGCGCCCAGCATCAAACCGCCGCCAAACACATTGAACAGCATCCACTCCACAGAGCCGTTACCGCGGGGGAACAGGAACGTCAGCACAGCCACGGTGGCAATATAGGCCGTGGGGGTGTGCCAGGTAATGATCTTGCGGACCATCAGATAGATGCCGCCCACGATCAGCAGCAGGGCGGAAACCTCGCCCAGAGAACCGCCGATCTTGCCCAGGAACATGTCGGCAATCGTCACGCCAGCATCTTTCAGTCCGGCCAGATTCTTACCATGCAGATAAGCCATGGGCGTCGCGGATGTCACCACATCGGCGATGGAGCCGAAGATGGGAGCGCGGGTGCCGTAGTTGGCCCAGGTGGTCATCATGCCGGCCCAGGACGCCAGCATCGCGGCGCGGCCCACGAGGGCGGGGTTGACAAAGTTCTTGCCGATGCCGCCGTAGAGCTGCTTGGTCACCACGATTGCCATGAAATCACCGAACAGCAGGGCAAAGTAGCCCACGCCGACGGGGCAGACAAAGGCCAGCAGCATGCCGGTCACCACGGCAGACAGATCGTTGACACAGTTGGGTTTCTTCATGAGCTTGCGGTACAGCCACTCCCAGAACACGCTGCCCACCACGGACACGCAGGTCACGGTCAGTGCGCGGGGGCCAAATGCCCAAACAGCCCAGATCAACGCGGGCAGCAGGGAGATAATCACGTCCATCATGATGGAGCGGGTATTCTCGGCTGCGCGGATATGGGGAGAAGAGGTGGCGATCAGTTTCAAATTCTTGTAGTCGGTCATCTCTTACGCCTCCTTCTTCTCTTTTGCGGCGGCCGCTTCGGCAGCGGCTTTTTCGGCGGCCTTTTTGGCGCCGAGCTTCTGCTTACCGGTCTTGAACATATGAACCAGGTGCATACGGGCGGGGCAGATATAGGTGCAGGCACCGCACTCCATGCAGTCCATGATGTTGGCCTGCTCCAGTTCGTCCAGCATTTCCTTGGAGGCGTACTGGAACATCATCAGAGGCTCCAGATGCATCGGGCAGACCGACACGCA
>QKDF01000033.1 GCA_003245395.1 Clostridia bacterium | reverse complement strand
GGGTGGATATCCCCGGTTATATTGCGCTGGTGAACGAGGGGCGCTATGCCGATGCTGTGCGCCTGATCCGCAAGGATAATCCGTTCCCGATTACCTGTGCCTATATCTGCGAGCATCCGTGTGAAGCCCGATGCCGCCGGCGTATGGTGGACGACGCAATCAACATCCGGGCGCTTAAACGCTTTGCTGTGGATCAGGCGGGAGACGTGCCCAACCCGGCCTGCGCGGAGTCCACGGGCAAATCCGTGGCAGTTGTGGGCGGAGGCCCCGGCGGGCTGTCCGCAGCGTACTATCTGTCCCTGATGGGTCACAAAGTAACTGTTTTTGAAAAACGCAAACAGCTGGGTGGTATGCTGCGCTACGGTATCCCCAGCTACCGGTTCCCCAGGGAGAAGCTGGACGCGGAGATTGCTTCGATCCTGTCCCTGGGCATCGAAGTACATAGGGATGTGGACGTGGGCAGCGATATCACCTTTGAAGAGCTGCGGCAGCGGTACGATTGCCTGTATCTTGCCATTGGCGCCCACACCGACAAGAAGACGGGCATCGAGGGCGAGGACAGCAGCGGCGTAATTTCTGCGGTGGAGCTGTTGCGCAGCATCGGAGACGGCGATCTGCCCGATTTCCATGGCAAGCGTGTGGTGGTCATCGGAGGCGGCAATGTGGCCATGGATGTCACACGCAGCGCCATCCGTTTGGGGGCGGATACGGTCTGCTGCGTCTACCGCCGCCGCAGGGAGGATATGACCGCTCTGCCGGAAGAGGCGGAGGGCGCTGTGGCCGAGGGCGCGGAGCTGCTGATGCTGATGGCTCCCGTCCGGATCGAGAGTGGTGCGGACGGCAATGCTGCGGCGCTGTGGGTTCAGCCACAGATCATCGGCAAGATGGACGAACATGGCCGGCCACGGCCCAACACGGCGCAGATCCCGCAGATTCGCATTCCTGCCGACATCATTATCGTGGCCATCGGACAGGGCATCGAATCCCACGGGTTTGAGCAGAGCGGCGTTCGGGTGCAGCGGGGCGGCAACATCCTGGCCGAATCCAGCAGCCGATTGATCAATATGGACGGCGTGTTCGCGGGCGGCGACTGTGTCACCGGCCCTGCCACGGTTATCCGTGCCATCGCCGCCGGCAAGGTGGCTGCGGCCAACATTGACGAGTTCCTGGGCTTCCACCACGAAATTCGTGCGGACGTGGATGTACCCACACCTCACTTTTCCGACATGGTGCCCCACGGCCGGGTGAATACTACCGAACGGGACGCCGGTGAGCGGAAGAATGACTTTGCGTGCATCGAATGTGGCCTGACGCCGGAGGAAGCTCAGCAGGAATCCTCCCGCTGCCTGCGGTGCGATCACTTCGGCTATGGCGTGTTTAAGGGAGGACGGGTGCAGAAATGGTAACGTTAACAATCGACAACCGCCAAATCGCCGTGTCCGAGGGCACCACGATCATGGAGGCGGCGGAGCTGGCGGGTATCCCTGTCCCCAGCCTGTGCTATCTGAAGGACATCAACGAAATTGCCGCCTGCCGCATCTGTGTGGTGGAGGTGGAGGGCATTGACCGTCTGGTTCCCTCCTGCGACAATCGGGTGACCGAGGGCATGGTGGTGCACACCAACAGCCCCCGCGTCCGCCGGGCCAGAAAGACGAATCTGAGGCTGATTCTCTCCCAGCACGACGGCAAGTGCACCACCTGCGTTCGCAGCGGCAACTGTTCGCTCCAGACGCTGGCCGCCGACCTGAACGTACACTGCCAGCCTTATGCCACTCAGCTTACCCGAGGCTATTCCGACTTTTCCACACCCATTGTTCGGCAGGAGAACAAGTGCATTAAATGTATGCGCTGCGTACAGGTGTGCGACAAGGTACAGGGCATGAACATCTGGGATGTGGCCGGCACCGGCTCCCGCACCACGGTGGACGTATCCGAAAACCGGACGCTCAAAACCGCGGACTGCACGTTTTGCGGACAGTGCGTAACCCACTGTCCCACCGGCGCGCTCACTGCCCGGGATGACACTGAGCAGGTGCTGGACGCTCTGGCCGACCCGGAGATTACCACGGTGGTACAGGTTGCGCCCGCGGTGCGTGTGGCTTGGGCAGAGGCATTTGGCCTGTCCGCGGAGTTTGCCACCGAGGGCCGGATGGTGGCAGCCTTGCGCCGTCTGGGCTTTGACTATGTATTCGACACCAACTTTGCCGCCGACCTGACCATCATGGAGGAGGGCAGCGAATTTCTGGAGCGCTTTACCCACCGGGATCGCTACCGCTGGCCGATGTTCACCTCTTGCTGTCCCGGCTGGGTGCGGTTTTTGAAATCCCGGTATCCGGCCTATACGGACTGCCTGTCTACTGCGAAATCCCCCCAGCAGATGTTCGGCGCGGTGGCCAAGAGCTATTTTGCCGAGAGACTGGGCATCGATCCCCACAAGCTGTTCGTGGTGTCCGTCATGCCCTGCGTGGCCAAGAAGGCGGAGTGCAATATTCCCACCATGAAAGACGCCTGCGGAGACCCGGATGTGGATGCCTCACTGACCACCCGGGAGATGACCCGGCTGTTCCGCAGCGACCACATTCTGCCTGCCGGGCTGGACGAGGAAGCGTTTGACAGCCCCCTTGGCACCGGAACCGGTGCTGCCGTGATTTTCGGCGCCACCGGCGGCGTGATGGATGCTGCTTTACGCAGCGCCTATTACCTGGTGACCGGCGGTAACCCTGACCCGGACACGTTTGTGGATGTACGGGGGAACCGGCCTTGGAAGGAAGCCAAGTTTGATATCCCCGGCGCAGGAACCGTCCGAGTAGCGGTGGTCAGCGGCCTGGGCAACACCCGGCAGCTGATGGATGCCGTGGACACTGGCTCGGTTCAGTACGACTTTGTGGAAGTCATGGCCTGTCCCGGCGGCTGTGCCGGCGGTGGTGGCCAGCCCATCCACGACGGTGTGGAGATGGCCGGAGCCCGGGGCGATCTACTGTGGAAAATGGATGCGGCCGCACCCGTGCGGTTCTCCCATGAGAATCCGGACGTCCTGGCCCTGTACCGCGACTTCCTGGAAAAGCCGCTGGGCGAAAGATCCCACCATCTGCTCCATACCGACCACAGCGCCTGGCAGATGCCCTTTGGCGGGGACCGGTAAATAGAGGAAGCGATAAAATCGAAAAAACACTTAATACGGCGGGAGGCTTTGCCTCCCGCCGTATGTTCCTGCACAAAGCTGACTCCTCTTAAATATGCGTGGTGAAGCAGGAGACTTTGTGTTATAATAAACCGATATAACATTCCGCAGGGAACGAAAGAACGTCAAACAGACGGGAGGAACACCCTTGTGAAAAAATCTCTGCCGCTTGCGGCCTCTGTTCAGGAACAGATTATTCAGCTTATTATTGACCGCGATATGAAGCCCGGGGATCGGTTGGAGACGGAACAGGAGCTTTCCCAGCGATTGGGTGTGGGCCGTGGTACGGTGCGAGAGGCCATTAAAGGTCTTGTTTCCCGCAACGTGCTCGAGGTACGACAGGGGGCGGGGACTTTTGTTTCTCCCCGACAGGGCGTGCCCAATGACCCGCTGGGGTTGACCTTTCTCAAGCACGACAGACAGCTGGCACTGGATCTGCTGGACGTGCGGCTGATGTTGGAGCCGGACATTGCGGAATTGGCCGCAAATCTGGCAACAGAAGAGGAAATTGAGAGCATTGAACGCCAGTGCGTCAGAGTGCAGCGATATATTGAGGAGGAGATCCCTTATCGGCAAGCGGATGTGGAGTTTCACCGCAGAATCGCCTTGGCCAGCCATAATCAAGTGGTAAGCACGCTGGTTCCGGTTATTCACTCCTCTGCCAGCCTGAACATCGATCTGACCCGCAACGAACTGAAGGAAAATACCGTTCGAAGCCACAGAGAATTGGCCGACGCGATCCGTCGTCATGATTCGGTGGGCGCACGGTATGCCATGTTGCTGCACCTGGCGGAAAATCGCAGGTTCCTCCGATGGGAGGGCGGGATGTCGATACCCTGATATAAATATCTGACGCCTCTCGCCGTATCTGCAGGCGAGGGGCGTTTTTGGCGCGAAATTTAATTTGTATGATGAATTTATTTTAAGTAAACGGTTTTCCTCAAAAGCTGTTGTGATAATTAATAATATATCCGAATTAAATCACTGCAAAACGCTGAATATTAATGCGAAACGACGAAAAGCCATTGACAAACCGGTTTCATTAAGATAGGATGAATTTGCAAACACAAGGGCGAAACAGGGAGAGGAATGATTGGATGACAGAGCGTCAGGGCGGTGGCAAGAAAGTGACCATTGACCATGTAGCTGCCATGGCGGGGGTGTCCAAAACAACTGTTTCCCGATATCTCAATGGCAGATATGAAGCCCTTTCCTTTGAGACCCGCAAGCGGATTGAGCAAGTCATCCAGGATCTGGATTACCGTCCCAACCGGATTGCACAGAGTTTGAAGTCCCGCAACAGCCGGTTGATCGGATGTCTGGTCAGCGATATCAGCAGTCCGTTTTCTTCTATTATTGTCAAAGGCATTAACAGTATTTGCAGGGAGTCGGGATATCAGC
>QKDF01000008.1 GCA_003245395.1 Clostridia bacterium | reverse complement strand
ACCACGATGGGGAAAACCGTCAGCATAATGCAGGCCATCATGGGACCCATTTCCACCCGGCCGTAGCTGCCGCGGAAGTATTGGATCAGCATGGAGATGGTCTTGTACTTCTGTATATTAAGCACCAGTGTGGGCAGCAGATAGTCATTCCACACCCACATGGCCTCCAGAATGGCCACGGAGATCATGGTGGGCCGGAGAATGGGGAACACCACATAGAAATAGGTCTGAATGGGATTGCAGCCGTCAATCATGGCGGCTTCCTCGATCTCGATGGGGATGGAGCGCATGAAGCCGCAGAACATGAACACCGCCAGCCCCGCGCCGAAGCCCAGATAGATAATGCAGATGTTCCAGGGGGTGTTCAGACGCAGGCGATCCGCTGTCTGAGACAGAGTGAACATTACCATCTGGAACGGTACCACCATGGAAAATACACACAGATAATAGATTGCCTTGGACACTACGCTGTTGACTCGGGTGATGTACCATGCGCACATGGAACAGCACAGCAGAATCAGCGCCACCGAAGACACGGTGATGAACAGAGTGTAGCCAAAGGAGACGAGAAAGCCCTTGGCTCCGATGGCGTTGACATAGTTGGCCAGGCCGGCGAAAGTGGCGGCGTCGGGCAAAGTAAAAGCGCTGTTGGTCGTAATGGCGGTCTCCACCTTGAAGGAGTTCATCAGTACCATCACGATGGGGTAAAGATACAGCACGGAAACGACGGTCAGGAACATGGTCCAAACCAGATTTCCGTGGGATTGACGAGTTTTCATTGCTGCACCTCCCTGGAACGGGTGGAGCGCAGCTGAACGAGCGCAATGACCACCACCAGAATGAAGAAGATCACGGCCTTGGACTGGCCGATGCCCTTCCACTGCGGCCCGGAGCGGGCGTAGAAGGTGTTGTAGATATTCAGGGCCAGCAACTCGGTGGCGTGATTAGGCTCGCCGCCGGTGAGGGCCAGGTTCTGATCAAACAGTTTGAAAGAATTGGTCAGGGTGAGAAACAGGCAGATGGTGACGGCGGGCATCACCATGGGCAGTTTTACCTTCCAGAGAATCTGCCAGGAATTGGCGCCGTCGATCTCGGCGGCCTCCGTCAGAGCGCCCGGAATGCTCTGTAATCCCGCAATATAGATGATCATCATATAGCCGATCTGCTGCCAGCACATTAGGATGATCAGACCCCAGTAGCCCGCGGCGGTGTTGAGCGCCAGCAGCGGCTTTGCCAGGTTGGACAGTACGCCGTTGATGAGAATCTGCCAGATATAGCCCAGGACGATGCCGCCGATCAGGTTGGGCATGAAAAACACGGTCCGGAAGGCATTGGTGCCCCGGATGCCGCGAGTCAGCACCAACGCCAGCGTAAAGGCCAAGACATTGATCAGCAGCGTGGACACCACGGCAAACGCCACGGTGAACCGGAATGCATTGCCGAAGGATGCGTCGGCAAAGACCTTGGCGTAGTTGGACAGTCCCACCCACGCTGCATCCCGCACGGTGGTGAATTTGCAGAAGGAGAGGTACAGGCCCTGGCAGAACGGATAGAGGAAGCCGATGATAAACGCGGCCAGGGTGGGCAGGATGAACACAGGGGAATACTTTTTCAATGCTTTTTCCATAGAAACACTCCCTTACGGCAGCCGGGTGGAACAACAGGGGGAGCGGAGCTCCCCCTGTTGGAAGGAATACGGTGAATCAGCCGTTGGCCAGCTTGGCTTCGGAGGCCCAGCCGTCCACGAAAGCGGAGACCACGGCGGCCCACTTGGCATCGGTCTGATCGGCGGCGTACGCGGTGAGGGCGGAGCCCACGCCGTTTTTCCACTCCTCGGAGGGCATGGTTGCGAAGCACCAGTCAACAGAGGTCTTGCCGTCGGCAATGTACTGGTTGGCGATCTTGACCAGCGGATTGGTGGATTCCTTGGCGGCCTTGAAGGGGCTGACAAAGCCCATGTCCTGCGCCAGGGCGGTGGTGCCCTCGTCGGAGGTCACGACCCAATTCAGGAAGTCCAGGGTGGCCTGAATGTCCTCGGCGGGGGCGTTCTTATTCACGCACCAATAGTTTTCCGAGCCGGTGCACAGGCCCTGATTCTCCTCACCCTGTGCGCCGATGTAGATGGGCAGCATGCCCAGATTGTCGTCGCCTACGCTCTTGATGTCGTTATAGGCCCAGGTGCCGTTCTGATAGAACACGGCCTTGCCGTTGACGAACTCGGACACGGCGTCGTCGCCGGTCTTGGCGGACAGATCCTTGGGGCTGCAGGTGGAGTTGTTGATGTACAGATCCCAGATCTGGCGGTAATTGTCCAGGTATGTGCCCTTGATGGCGTCGGTGAAGCCGATACCGTCGGCCTTGTACTCATAGTAGATGGGCAGGTTGGCCAGATGGGTCTTGAAGCGCCAGTCGGAGCTGCCGTCCATGCCGGCGGAGGTGAAGGCGGCAAAGCCCAGCTTGCTGGAGTTGGCGGTGATATCATCCACCACGGACTTGAGGCTGGCGAAATTGGTGATCTCGCTGACGCTGTGGCCGGACTTCTCCAGCAGAGCCTTGTTATAGATGATGCCGTAGGTCTCGATGACGTAAGCGATGCCGTCCACGGCGCTGCCGTCCTTCAGGGCGAAGTCGTCGGAGGTCAGCTGCTTGTAGACGTCAGAGCCGGAGAGGTCATAGCAGTAGTCTTTCCAGTTTTTCAGACCCACGGGGCCGTTCACCTGGAACAGCGTGGGGGCGTCAGACTTGCCCATCTCGGCGGTCAGCGTGGTTTCGTACTGGCCGGAGGCGGCAGTGACCACGGTGACCGGTATACCGGTTTCCTGAGTGTACTTGGCTGCAAGATCCTGCCACTGCTGATCCTGCTCGGGCTTGAAGTTGAGGTAGTAAACTTTTCCGCTTGCCGCGGCGGAACCTGACGCGGAGGCGGAGGCACTGCCGGCGGAGCTTGCCGTACTGCTGTTCGAGCCGCATCCGGCCAGCAGGGAAGCCGTCATGATACCGCAAAGACCCAGAGACAACCATCTGTTCTTCATGTTCATATTCCTCCCAATTATAAAATGGTTTTTCCGTTGACGCAAGAGACATCGGGTAATCGATATAATGGAAACGTTTCCAACCTGTTCTGTTTCTATGGTAGCGCACATTGCCTGGAAATGCAAAGGGAATTTGAAACATTTTTACAATTTTGTAAATCGCAACAAAAATATTTAGTGTATTTTGTATAGTATTTTTGTGGAAACGTTTACGGACTTTTTGACGAAAAAACGTCCCCGCCGGCATCTCCGGCGGGGACAAGAAGATCACTTCAGTTACCGCTTCAGCTTTCCGATCAGCTCCAGGCGGTTCAGGGCGTCGTTGAGGGTCTCGTCACTCTTGGCGAAGTGGAAGCGGATGTAACGGTTCTCCGGCTCCCGGAAGAAGCTGGAGCCGGGCACAGCGCCAATGCCCACCTCACGGGCAAGGTTTTTGCAGAACTGCAGGTCGCTCTCATAGCCGAATTCAGAGATATCCACCATCACATAATAGGCGCCCTCCGGATCGTTGTGGGTAAGGCCCAGATCGTCCAGGCCCTTCAGGAACAGCTCCTTTTTGTGGGCATATTTGGCCAGCAGGGCGTTATAGTAGTCCTGCCCGAACTTCAGACCCGGGATGACCGCCTCCTGCAGCGGGGCGGCGCAGCCCACAGTCAGGAAGTCATGAACCTTTTTGGCCCGGTCCACAATGTCCGCGGGGGCAATGATGTAGCCCAGACGCCAGCCGGTGATGGAGTAGGTCTTGGACAAAGAGGAGCAGGAGAGCGTCCGGTTCCACATTCCGGGCAGGGAGGCAAAATAAGTGTGCTGATGGGGGGTATAGACAATGTGCTCGTATACCTCGTCGGTGATAACGTATACGTCGTACTTGGTGGCCAGCTCCGCAATGGTCAGCAGCTCCTCCCGGGTGAAAACCCGACCGCAGGGGTTGGAGGGGTTGCACAGGATCAGTGCCTTGGGGTGCTGGCGGAAGGCGTCCTCCAGTTCGTCGGGGTCGAAAGTGAACGCGGGGGGCTTGAGGGGTACGTAGATGGGCTCCGCGCCGGAGAGAATGGCGTCCGCGCCGTAGTTTTCATAAAAGGGGGAGAAAACCACGATCTTGTCGCCGGGATTTGCCACCGTCATCACGGCGCACATCATCGCTTCAGTGGAGCCGCAGGTAGCGACGATCTCACTGTCCGGGTTGATGGTGTGCCCCATCAGGCGGCTCTGCTTTTCGGCGAGAGCTTCCCGGAAGTTTTGAGCACCCCAGGTGATGGAATACTGATGCGGACCCTCATGGGCCACCTCGGCCAGCCGATCCAGAATTTCCTTGGGGGGATCAAAGTCCGGGAAACCCTGGGAGAGGTTGACGGCATTATATTTCAGGGAAATGCGGGTCATCCGCCGGATAATGGAGTCTGTAAAGCTGGCGGTTTTGTCGGAAAGCGGCTGCGGCATGGAGAACACTCCTTTGTCTGAAATCGGCGTTTTACGCCGGATGTTGTGGGCAGTATATCATAAAAAGAATGAAATGTCATTGCAGGAATTTCTGATTTTTTAAAATTGCCGCTGAAATTCTTTGAAAAAATCATAGAAAGGTGGTAGAATATACCTCGCGAAACCGTCTCGCCGAGATCACTGGCGGGGACGGCGCACCGCCGTGGCCCGGGGCAGTTTTCCGGGGCGGCGGAAAGTGACTGACAGAAAGGAAGTTGTGCAGTATGAATGAATCGATGAAAACGCTTTTGGAGCGCCGCAGCATCCGTAAGTATACCGAAGAGCAGGTGGATGAGGCCACGCTGGATCAGATTCTGAAGGCCGGAACCTATGCCCCCTCCTGCATGGGCAAGCAGTCCGCCGTAATGGTGGTTATTCGGGACAAGGAGACCCTCAAGACTCTCTCCGCCATCAATGCGGAAATTCAGGGCAATCCCACCGGGAACCCGTTTTACGGCGCGCCCACGGCGGTGCTGGTGCTGGCGGATTCCGCCACGCCCTGCCCTGTGCAGGATGCCGCTCTGGTGCTGGGCAACCTGATGAATGCCGCTTATGCCTTGGGTGTGAGCTCCTGCTGGATTAACCGGGCTAAGGAGACCTTCGAGCGCCCAGAGGGCAAGGAGCTGCTGAAAAAGTGGGGCCTGCCCGAGACGTTGGTGGCTGTGGGCTACTGCATCCTGGGCTATGCCGACGGCCCCGCGCCGGAGCCGAAGCCCAGAAAAGAAGGCTATATCGTTCGCGTATGAAAAAAGGAGGGGAAGATTTCCCCTCCTTTTTCATTGTATCCAGAGGATTGTCCCTTGAACGGCCGGAGAAATGCGTGTAAAATAAATCCAAATGTAACCGGCGAAAGGAGAGCATCCGTGGACAACGAAATTCAGAAGGTGACCCACGTACAAAATATCCGGTATGACCGGCAGGCCGAAGCACTTTACATCATCGACCAGACGCTGCTGCCCAACGAGGAGCGGGAAATCTGCCTGCAGACGGCCGAGGAGATGTACGACGCCATCAAGGCATTAAAGGTGCGGGGCGCGCCTGCCATCGGCATCTGTGCGGGTTACTGCATGTATGTGCTGGCCAAGTCCGTCCGGACGGAGGATCAGCAGGTGTTCCTGCGCAAACTGGGCGAGTATGGGGAGTACCTCAATTCCTCCCGGCCCACAGCGGTGAACTTGAGCTGGGCCATCCGATCCATGTTGCGCACGGCGGTGGAAAACGTGGGCTGCACCCGGGGGCAGATGCTGGATGCCCTGTATGAAAAGGCGGTGTCCATCCATCGGGACGACATCGACAAGTGCACGAAAATCAGCGAATTCGGCCTGACGCTGATAAAGGACGGGGACGGCATCCTCACTCACTGTAATGCCGGCCCGCTCGCCACGTCTCGGTACGGCACGGCTCTGGGGCCGATCCTGCTGGGTACGGAGCGGGGTATGAAATTCAAAGTGTTCTCCGACGAGACCCGCCCCCTGCTCCAGGGCGCACGGCTGACCAGTTATGAGCTTCAGCGCGCGGGCGTGGACGTGACGCTGATCTGCGACAACATGGCCTCCATGGTGATGAAAAACGGCTGGGTGCAGGCCTGCTTCGTGGGCTGTGACCGGGTGGCCGCCAACGGCGACACCGCCAACAAGATCGGCACCAGCGGCGTGGCGATTCTGGCCAAGCACTACGGCATCCCATTTTACGTTTTGGGCCCCACCAGCACCGTCGACATGGACTGCCCAGCGGGGGACGACATCAAAATTGAGCTGCGGGACCCGGAGGAGATTAAAACTATGTGGTATGAAAAGCCTATGGCTCTGCCGGAGGTCCAATGCTATAACCCTGCTTTTGACGTGACGGACCACAGCCTGATCGCCGGCATTGTGACCGAAGAGGGAGTCATTCGCCCGCCCTATGACAAAAACCTGAAAAAGCTCTTCGCCCGCAAGGGATGAGGAGACAAAATTTACGGAGGGATCTGACATGAGTACACCGTCTGCCTGCAACGAGGCCAAGCCCGGCGACATTGCCAAGGCCGTCCTGATGCCCGGCGACCCCCTGCGGGCTCAATACGTGGCCGAGCACTATCTGGAAAATCCGGTTCTGTTCAATTCTGTGCGCAATATGCTGGGTTACACCGGCACTTACAAGGGCAAGCGCATTTCCGTCATGGGACACGGCATGGGCGTGCCCTCCATCGGGCTGTACACCTATGAGCTGTACAACCTGTTTGATGTGGACTCCATCATCCGCATCGGCTCCGCCGGCGGCGTGGCCGACGATGTGCATGTTCGGGACGTGGTGATCGCCATGGGCGCGTCCACCAATTCCCGGTTTGTGGATCAGTACCGTTTCCCCGGGCAGCTGGCGGCAACGGCCAGCTGGCCGCTGCTGCGGGACGCCGTGGCTGCGGCGGAGAAGCTGGGCGTTCGGGCGGACGTGGGTCAGGTGTTTACCGCCGATCAGTTTTACAATGATAATTCCGACGCCGGAGCCATGTATCGCAAGTTCGGCATTCTGGCGCTGGAGATGGAGACCGCAGGCCTGTACTGGACGGCTCAGCGGGCGAATAAGCAGGCGCTGTCCATCCTGACCATCTCCGACCACATCTTCACAGGCGAGTCCCTCTCCGCCGAGGACCGGCAGAACTCCTTCCACGAGATGATGGAGATTGCCCTGGAGACGGCCTGGAAGTCTCTGGACTAAGGAAGATACGGTGATTTGTTCCCCCGTCTGCGGGCAACATTGCAATCAATGAAAAGCACCCCGGCGGAGGATTCCTCTTCGCCGGGGTGCTTTTATGCGGGGTTCAGATGCCGGACAGGTCAAACGACGGGGTATACTCCTCCTTGGCGGAGGTGCGCTCCTGGGTGTAGCCGTCGGTGATGCCGCAGTTTTCCATATATGCCGCCGCCGCCGCGTATTCCGCGCGGGTGACATGGCGGGCCAGGTTTCCCGTGGCTCCGGGCTGGGGCGTGTACTGTGACATGAGGGAGAACAATACGTCGCCGGGACGGAAAGTCTCCGCCACCCAGTCGATCACGCGGCGGGTGTTTTCCAGTTCCCCGGGCAGCAGCAGATGGCGGATCAGAACGCCGGACTTGAGCTGCCCGTCCTCCATCACGTACGGCCCCGTCTGGCGGAACATCTCCAAGATGGCGGGGACGGCCCAATCGAAGTAGTCCGCCGCGCCGGAGTATTTTTTCGAAGGTTCCGGCAGAGCATATTTCAGGTCGGGCAGGTAAATCTGCACGGCTCCCTCCAGCAGACGCAGCGTCTCCGGCTTTTCATATCCGCCGGAGTTCCATACCACCGGAACAGGCAGAGGGTCACGCAGCGCCTCCAGAATGGGAAGTGTAAAGTGGGTTGGCGTGACAAGGTCAATGCAGGCGGCGCCCCGGTCAATCAGACTGAGAAAAATCTCCCGCAAGTGCTCTGGGGTTACGGGCTTGCCAAAGCCCTCCTGAGAGATAACACCGTTCTGGCAGAAGCGGCAGCGCAGATTGCACCCGGAGAAAAAGACGGTGCCCGCGCCGTGCTCTCCCACAAGACACGGTTCCTCCCATTGGTGAAGCATGGCCTTGGCCAGCACGGGCAAGGCGGGCATCCGGCACACGCCGCCGGGCAGGATGTCCGTCCGTTCCGCGCCGCAATTCCGGGGACAGAGGGTGCAGATCATTTTTTCACTCCGAAATCTGGGCCCAGATTGCCCTCCCGCCAGTGGCGGCGGCACAGGCCGATGTACTTGTCATTGGCACCCAGCACCACCTGTGCGCCCTCTTTCAGGACATGGCCCTGCTCATCGAACCGGGCGTTGAAAGTGGCCTTTTTACCGCACCAGCAAATGGTCTTGATCTCCTCGATTTTATCGGCCATGATCAAAAGCTCCTGACTGCCGGGGAACAGATCACCCTTGAAGTCTGCCCGCAGACCGTAGCACATGACCGGAATGCCGCAGTCGTCCACCAAGTGCACCAGATAGTCCACTTCCTCCTTGGAGAGAAACTGGGCTTCGTCCACAAGAATGCAGGCGTTGGCTTTCAATTCCGTTTCGCTCATCGCCCGCATCTCGTCAAAATAGACGCAGGAGTGGGTCAGGCCGATGCGGGAGCGTACCATGTGGTCGCCGTCCCGCGTGTCCATCCGAGGCTTGACCAGCAGAGCCTTTTGTCCGCGCTCCTGATAGTTGAAATGCGCCATCAGCGCGTTGGCCGTTTTACTGGAGCCCATGGCTCCATATTTAAAATAAAGCTGTGCCATCTGAAAAATTCTCCCCTGTTCTCAATTCCTGTTTCTTTTCCCGCCGCGGAAAACAGTGCTGCTTGAAAAGCGTCCGTACTTTATTCCTGCAGCAATTCCTGCGCCCGGACATAATAGCGTGCAAAGGCCGAGGGCACGGCGTGCTCCTTCAGCGCCGCGGCGTCTGCCCAGAAAAAGTCCTCCGGGCAATTTCCCGTTACCCGCAGGACATAACCCGTCATGAGCCATTCGATATGGGTGAAGATGTGCTTTGCGGCGATCTGCTCCAGCCAATCGGCAGGAGTCAGGCCCCATTCCTCCACGGCGGATGCTGCGGTCGGCTCGTCGAGAGCGCCGTCCAGATTGGGGAATTCCCACAGTCCCGCCAGCAGGCCGGTGTCCGGGCGGCGGCGAAGGGCGACGCGCCCTTCCTGCAGGAGCAGAAATACCGTTTTTTCTTCCACACGCCGTTTCCTTTTCGGAGCTTTTACAGGCAGGGACTCCGCCGTGCTCCGGATGTGCCCCAGACAAAATGCCGCCGCAGGGCAGACTTCACATTTCGGCGGTCCATTGGGAACGCAGACCGTGGCGCCCAGTTCCATGGTGGCCTGGTTAAAAATGCGGATGTCCGCCGCCGACGACGGTATGACGGCGCGCAGTTGCTCCCGTACTGCTCGCTTCACCGCCGGGGACATAATGTCGTCGTGACAGTCCGTCAACCGGGTGATCACCCGCAGCACATTGCCGTCCACGGCCGGTTCGGGTAATCCGAATGCCGCCGAAGCGATGGCACCGGCGGTATATTCCCCGATGCCGGGCAGGGCTAACAGGCTCTCATAAGAGGCTGGAAAGTGTCCGGCGAACTGTTCCGCCACAAGCCTGGCGGCTTTTTGCAGGTTGTGGACCCGGCTGTAATAGCCAAGCCCCTCCCACAGCTTCATCAGACGGTCTTCCGGCGCGGAGGCCAGAGCTTCCACCGAGGGGAAGGCTGCAAGAAAACGCTCGTAGTACCCCAAAACCGCCGCTACCCGGGTCTGCTGGAGCATAATCTCCGAGATCCAAATGCGGTACGGGTCGTCGGTTTGCCGCCAGGGCAGATCCCGGGCGTTGGCGCGATACCAGCGCAAAAGCGGCAAGGATAAGGCCGCAAGCGGGGATTCGATTTTTGTCGTCTGCTGTCTCATGGGGTGCATTATACCACACTCCCGCCGAGGACGGGAAGATTTTTTAAAAAATCGGAAAAGCACTTGACCTTCCACCGACTTAAACGTATATAATAACCACAAAGCAGCAGACGAAGCGGAGGGATAGCGTGAAAATCAATGAGGTGGAGGCCCTGGTGGGCGTCACAAAAAAGAATATTCGCTTTTACGAGGCGGAGGGTCTGCTGACACCCAGGCGCAATCTGGACAACGGCTACCGAGACTACGGGGAACCGGATGTGGAGACGCTGCGCAGAATTAAACTTCTGCGCAAGCTGGGTCTGCCCATCGAGGAGATCCGCCGGATGCAGTCGGGCCGTCTGACGGTGGCGGACGCTATGCGCCGCCATCAGGTAGCGCTGGACCGGGAGACGGAAAACCTCCGCCAGGCCCAGACGGTCTGCGGACAGATGGCCGAATTGGACTGCCCGCTGGATGCGCTGGACGCCGCCGGACTTCTGGAGTGGATGGAGCAGATGGAAAAGGAGGGCACAACTTTTATGGATAAACAGAAGCTGGATGTGCGTCGGCGGTATGTGGCGCCGGTCGTCAGCGCCGTGCTGATGACGGCACTGATGATTTTCCTGATCTGGCTGATGGTTTGGAGCTTCCAGACCGACCCGTCGGGAGCGCCGCCTCTGCCGCTGCTGGTGGTGCTGCTGGGCATCCCCGCAGTCGTGATACTGGGAGTGCTGCTCGCTCTGATCCAGCGCATCCGGGAGATCGGACAGAGGGAGGAAGACGATGCAAAGAGATACTGACGGCCGCGGGCGGAGTAGGCGGCAGACACTGATTTCAGCCGTCCTGTCCTCCCTTTGGGAGGTGCTATCCGGGGTACTGATCCTGTGGCTGCGGGGGCGGCTTTTCCCCCATGGCGGGACTTGGAGTATTGTGCTGCTGGTCCTGGCGCTGCTGGACTTTTTTATCATCATTCCCATACTTGTCACGGCGAGACAACGACTAAATGAAATTGCAGGAGGAGAAGAAGATGAAGCTCGTCACTATTGAATCGATTCCCGGGCAGGAGCTGGAGGCCCTGGAGGTGGTGCGCGGCACCATTGTATACAGCAAGAATTTCGGGCGTGACTTTATGGCCGGCATGAAGACGTTGGTGGGCGGAGAGATCAAGGGGTATACCGAGATGCTCAACGAGGCCCGGGCCATTGCCACCAAGCGGATGGTGGACAACGCGGAGGCGCTGGGCGCGGACGCAGTGGTGGGACTCCGGTACGCCTCCTCCTCCGTGATGCAGGGCGCGGCGGAAGTCATTTGCTACGGAACGGCGGTAAAGTTCAAATGATGAAGGCAACCTTCGTGACGCACAGCGGTTTTTTGATCGAACTGGACGGGGTTTGTCTGCTGTTTGACTGGTGGAAGGGGGAGCTGCCGCCCCTGCCCGATAAACCCCTGTACGTCTTTGCCAGTCACCGCCATCCCGACCACTTTGCCCCGCATATTTTCACTCTCGACGATGGAAGTCGGGATGTGCGGTTTTACCTCAGCCGGGACATCGAGCTGACCGACCACAACCGGAGCGAGTGGGGCCTTTCGGATGCCACCGCCCAAAAGTGCACTCTGCTGGGCAGCAGCGACGAAATTCCCCTGCCCTGTGGCGGAACGGTGCGGACGCTGCCTTCTACCGACGAGGGCGCGGCATTTTTGGTCACCTGTGGAGGGAAGACCATCTACCATGCGGGAGATCTGAACTGGTGGCACTGGGAAGGGGAGGACAAGGGCTGGAACCGGAACATGGAGGTGTCGTTTAAGCGGTACATCGAACCGCTGCGGGGCGTCTCCATCGACCTGGCCATGGCGCCGCTGGACTCCCGCCTGGAAAAGGCCGAGGACTGGGGATTTCTCTATCTTCTGGAGCTGGCGGACATCCGCAAAATTCTCCCCATGCACCAGTGGAAGGACTACGAGCCAACGGATCGGTTTCTCGCTGCGCATCCGGAATATGCGGCGCAGGTGGTGCCCGTGCGCGCGGCCGGTCAGAGCTGGCTGTTTTCGGAATAAAAACAAACCCGTCCCGCGGCTTTCCAAAGCCACAGGACGGGTTTCGTTATTTTCGGGAGAAAAAATCGGTTTGAAGAACACAGAAAAGCAAGGCGGCTGAAAACGCGCCTGCCGGATGCCGTATTTACAGCAGCTTCTCCACCGCTGCCCGGGCAGACAGCAGATCGTGAAGAGGTCCGTCCAGATCCGCGCCGTCAGGCGTATCGGAGCGCAGAGCTTCCACCAGGGTGTGCGCAGCGCAGTATATGTCTGTGAGACCCAGATTTCCTGCCACACCTTTCAGGCTGTGTGCGGCTTCAAATGCGGCGGAGCGATCACCCTTTTTCAAGGCTGCCTCCAGGTCGGGAAAACCGGGATCAGCTAAAAACAGGTGCAGACAGGTTTCATACAGTTCCTCGTCGCCCACGACCCGTTCCAGTGCGGCATCTATATCTGCTCCCGAGGAGCGGAGCCGATCTGTCAGAATACTCATGGCAGCTCCGGTTATTCCATTACGATCAGAGCAATCAGTTCCACCGGCTCGTTGCTCCGGTTCTCCAGCCCGTGCGTCTCGCCGTAGCCGGTGGCGCCCACGTCGCCGGCGTGGAGCAGAACCTCCGTTCCGTTGTCGTTGAATGTGGCTTCCCCTTTCAGAACATAGTAAAACTCTGTCTCATGCTCATGGCAGTGATTACCGATCGAGCAGCCGGGGTCCACCACAATGTGGCTGAACAGCCGGGCATGCTGATACATCTGCTCCTTGGTGGCCAGATCCTTCATGTGGATAATTCCGTTGCCGTTTTGTATCTGTCCCTCGCGGTGGGGGCATTGGTCGGACAGTGTGTGCATATTCCGCTCACTCCTCATCTTCCTGCCGCCCCTTGCGTAAAAGGGCGTCAGGTGATAAAATTAATCGCAAGATTTACGCACATTTTACCAGACCTGGATGGGAAAGTCCACCGGATTTTAGTTGATTTTTGTGGATTTGGAAATAATTTTGTAATGAGGCGTACGATATGAAAAAAACTGCGGCAGTGCTGGCTGCGGCGATGCTGATCCTGCTGGCGGGATGCGGTCACACGGGAGAGACGGGGGCAGCTTCTTCGGCGCCTGCCTCCTCGGAGGGAGCACTCCGGCAGGACGTGCTGACTGTGGAGTTCGCGCCCAACGGCGCCGATTCGGCGTCATTGATGACCGCGGCCGGGCGCATTTCCCAAAAATTGAAAGACGCCCTTTCCGCTTCCGGAGTGGAGGTGGAAGAGGTCCGTGTGTCCATGGGTGCTTCCCAGGCGGCCACCGCTCAGGCCGTGGCCGAGGGGGGAGTGGAGGTGGCGTTTTTGCCCGACGCTCTGACGCTGGGGGAATTCGGCGGAAGTGCCGTGGCTCTCCTCAGTCAGGCGTATGACACACCCTCCTGCACAAGCGACAATCCCGCCGACTGGAATGGTTCTGACTATGCGACGAAATGGACCGGAACACTGTCCGCGGGACGGCGGGTGCTGATTTGCGCGGGGCCGTCCGACTATGGCAAAAACCTGACCGCGCGTGTCAACGGCGGAGGGACACCTTCCTGGAATGAACTCAACCATGCGAAATGGGGCCTAATCGGCGGTAATACGGATGATATCCTCTCTTTGTGGCTGGCGGATCACTACGAGGGCAACACCTGCTCCGATCTGGACAACACGGTGTATTATGACGGCTATGACGAAGCGCTTCGCGCGCTGGCCGCGGGAGAAGTGGATATGATCCCGCTGGCTGCGGATCTGCGAATTGATTACGCCGATCTGTGGGATATGGACAACAGCCGCACGGGGGAGAGCGGCGGCAGCGGACTTGGCCGCACCCAGCCGATCTGGGATGAGGTCAATGTAATCGGGATCACCGAGCCGCTTTACGCCGCCACGGTGGCCGCAGCCCCGGACAGTCCCTGGGCGGAGGAGCCGTATGCTTCCGCGCTGAAGGCGGCGCTGGATGACCTGGCGGAGGACAGCGACCTGCAGGCACTCTCCGCTGCGGACCGGTTTGCGCGTTTTGACGCCGGGGCGATGGATGCCGTGCGTCGGATGGCCACGCTGGTAGATTCATAAAAGGGTTTGTAAAAACACCGGGGAACGCATTGCGTTCCCCGGTGTTTTGTGAGACAGAGGGCAAAATTAAATACCCAGAATGAGATAGGCGAACTGAAAGTAAATCAGTAGGGAAGTGGCGTCCACAATGGTGGTGATCAGCGGCGAGGCCATGACGGCGGGGTCGAAGCCCGCTTTCTTGGCGATCAGCGGGAGCATGCAGCCCACCAATTTGGAGGTGAAGACGGTGAACACCAGCGTGAAGCACACCACCATCGCCACCCACGGGGTAACCGACACGTTGCCGAACAGCATCCGATCCACCAGCAGCAGCTTGACGAAATTGGCCGCGGCCAGGGCCACGCCGCACAGCAGACCCACCCGGAATTCCTTGAAGACGACCCGCGGCATATCCGAAAAACCCACCTCACCCAGGGAGATGCTGCGGATGACGGTGACGGCGGACTGGGACCCGGCATTGCCGCCGGTGTCCATCAGCATGGGAATGTAGGCGGTAAGGATTGTCACCACCGCCAGTGCGCTTTCAAAATGAGAGATGATCTGCCCAGTAAATGTGGCGGAGATCATCAGAAGCAGTAGCCACGAAATGCGGGCTTTAAACAGTGTGAATGCGCTGGTTTTCAGATAGGGCTTGTCGGACGGCAGAATAGCAGCCATCTTTTCGATGTCCTCGGTGACCTCTTCCTGCAAAACGTCCATGGCGTCGTCCACGGTGACAATGCCCACCAGACGGTTTTCCGTGTCCACCACCGGCAGGGCCAGAAAGTCGTATTTCGAGAGACTCCGGGCGGCGTATTCCTGGTCGTCCAGAGTGGAAACCGAGACGACGTTGGTTTCCATAATATCCCGAATGACGGCGTCCTCCTCGGCCAGCAGCAGCGTGCGGATGGTCACAAGACCCAAAAGATGGCGGTTGCGGTCGATGACGTAGCAGACGTTGATGGTCTCCTTGTCCGGACCGGTGCGGCGGATACGCTTGATGGCGTCTCCCACGGTCATAAGCTGCTTGAGATCCACAAACTCCGTGGTCATGATGCTGCCTGCGGAATCCTCCGGGTACTTCAGAATTTCGTTGATGCTTTTGCGCATCTCGGGGTCCGAGTGCTTCAGAATGCGCTTGACCACGTTGGCGGGCATTTCCTCCACAATGTCCACCGCGTCATCCAGATACAGTTCGTCGAGCACTTCTTTGAGTTCCGTATTGGAAAAACCTTGAATCAGCAGCTCCTGCACGTCGGAGTCCAGCTCCACGAAGACTTCCGCCGCCTGTTCCTTGGGCAGCAGGCGGAACACCAGCGGCATGGACTCCTTGGGCAGATGCTCGATCAAAAGGCCGATGTCCGCCGCCTCCAAAGGAATCAGGAGGTCCCGCAGCTGTGCAAACTGTTTTCGCAGAACAAGCTCCTCAATTTCCTCTGTCATGGCTGCTCGCTGTGTTTCAAATTCAAACATACGCGGTCCTCCTTTCCTGGTTTCATATGTAAAAACAATCTGTGGGCAAACAAAAGAAAGCCCCAATCGTACCGTCCGGACACGATTGGGGCTGAAAATGCCCATTGACGGGAAACTATTGCGTAGTTTCCCCTACCGTTCAAGCTTTAGCCTCACAAGGCGGTGAAATTGCATTAGATGATACCTTGAGTTTCGATATCGCCTGTTCAAACCCTCTCATGATGTCTCCATCACTCTGCGGCAGCAATCCATATCCCTGTGGTAGCCTTACCTACCGGACAATATTCGATTCAATTCATACTATCCCCATTTCCAACGGATGTCAAGGCGGGCAGGGGGAATTTGAAGAAGCCGCCCGACGGACGGCGAAAAAGCCAAAAGGGAATACGCACTTGTGTGCAATAGATACTTATGATATAATACTGTGCCAATGTTGAAGATGTGCGGGACAGGGGTTTCTGTCCGGGGAGGAATAGCTGTGGGAGTTCACGACGGGCATCGGCAGAATATGAAACGGCGCTTTCTGGAGACGGGGCTCAATGGCTTTGCAGATCACGAAGCGCTGGAGCTGCTGTTGTTTTATGCGATCCCGCGCCGGGACACCAACGAGACCGCACACCGGCTGATGGAGCGGTATGGCTCTCTGGATGCCGTGCTGTCCGCACCGGTGGAGGATCTGCAGAAAGTGGACGGCATGGGGGAGAGTGCCGCGCTGCTGGTACATCTCACCCGGCAGCTTTGCGCGCGCAGCGCCCTGCCCCGGCCGGAGGAGACGGTGATTCTCAACTCCACGGCCAAGGCGGGACGGTATCTGCTGGCGCAGTTCGCCGGGAAGAAGAGCGAAGTGGTGCTGCAGCTGTGCCTGGATCGGAAAGGGAAGATGTTGGGATGCCGGCAGCTGTCCGAAGGGAGCGTTTCCTCCGCGGAGCTGAGTATCCGCCGCTTGGTGGAAAATGCGCTGCTGCTCTCTGCCAGCTCTGTGATTCTGGCCCACAACCACCCCAGTGGGGTGGCCCTGCCCTCGGGGAACGACTTTGTTACCACGGAGAGGGCCCGGGAGGCGCTGGAGGCGGTGAGCGTACAGCTGCTGGACCATATCATTGTGGCCGACAACGACTTTGTATCCCTAGCCGATTCGGGTTATCTGGCCAGATGAAGGATCAAGAGGAGAACAAGACTATGCCGAAATTTCAGGTAGTATCGCCTTACGAACCGGGCGGCGACCAGCCTCAGGCCATCGACCAGCTGGCCCAGGGCGTGGAAAACGGGTTGGACGAGCAGGTGCTGTTGGGCGTCACCGGCTCGGGCAAGACGTTCACCATGGCCAAGGTGATCGAGGCCGTACAGCGCCCCACACTGGTGCTGGCCCACAACAAGACGCTGGCAGCCCAGCTGTGCGAGGAATTCAGGGAATTCTTCCCC
>QKDF01000259.1 GCA_003245395.1 Clostridia bacterium | reverse complement strand
CCCAAAACACCTTATCTGCGGCCGCTGTCCCAACCCCGGTTCCGGCAGGAGCGGGCGGGCCTGACCCCGGCGGAGCGGGGCTCTGCGGCGCATCTGGCGCTGCAATACCTGGATTTTGCCGACTTCGACGTACCCGGGCAGATTGCGGCGCTGGAGGAAAAGCGCCTGCTGACCCCGGAGCAGGCGCAGAGCATTGATCGCAAACAGCTGGAGCGGCTGCTGCGCTCGTCCCTGGCGGAGGAAATCCGGGCGGCGGGAGAAACAAAGGTGCTGCGGGAATACCCCTTCACAATTCTGATGGATGCCTCCGTTTTGGACGAGGTCGCCGCAGGAGATCGGATTTTGCTTCAGGGCGTGGTGGACTGCTGCTTTGAAACGGCGGAGGGCCTGACCGTGGTGGATTTCAAGACAGACCATGTCTCCGGGGGAGAGGTGGAGCGCCGGGCGGAGCATTACCGCCCTCAGCTGGAGGCGTACACCCTGGCGCTGGAGCGGGTTTTGGAAAAACGGGTGGCCCGCCGGGTGCTGTATTTTCTCTATTCCGGCGCCGCGGTAGAGCTGTGAGCGGAAAACAGCGAATTTGCAGAAAAAAATCCGAAAAAGTCCTTGCAATCCGCATATGAGTGTGTTACACTGAGTATCGCCTTTGTAAGAGGGTAGTCAGGCCAGAAAGAGGTGAACAAGAGCAATGAAGGAAGGAATCCATCCCAATTATCAGCAGACTACAATTACATGCGCCTGCGGTAATGTGATTGAGACAGGTTCCACCAAGAAGGATATCAAGGTGGAAGTCTGCTCTAAGTGTCACCCCTTCTTTACAGGCAAGCAGAAGCTGGTCGATACCGGCGGACGCGTTGCCAAGTTCAATAAGAAGTTCGGTCTGGGGAAGTAATGACCCACTGACACGTCACAAAGACCCGTATCTGCAAGGATACGGGTCTTGTTTTTTAAACGGTTCCGGCATATACTACTTCTAAAGCAATTTAAAAAAGGAAGTGGCTGAACATGAATCTGAAACCCGTGGACATGAAGACCGCGGCTCCGGAGGTATTCCGTGTTTTCGGAGAAAACTATGCTCTGCTGACGGCAGGGGATAAGAGCGCCTGCAACACCATGACCATCGGCTGGTGCGGCATGGGCCGAGTGTGGAACTTGCCCGCCTGCACGGTGTATGTGCGGCCGGAGCGATATACGTATGAATTTATGGAAAAGCACGACTATTTCACCGTGTGTGTCCTTCCCAAAGATAAAAAGCAGGTCATGGCCCTGTGCGGCACGAAAAGCGGTCGGGACATCGACAAGATCAAAATGTGCGACCTGACGCTGCGCTACGGCGAGGGAGACGCGCCCTTCTTCGACGAGGCGGAGCTGGCCGTGGTTTGCCGGAAGCTGTATGTGCAGGATATGAAGCCGGAGCATGTGGTAAATCACGAGGCAATTGATAATTTTTATGAGGACGCCGGCTGGCACCGCATGTATGTGGGCCAGGTCGTGGAGGTCTATCAGAAAAAGTAAGGAGTTTGCATGGAGCAGACACAGGAAGTTCGAGATAAAGTCGTACTGGTGGGGTTGAATTCCCCAGTGCTGGCGAAAGAAGAAAACGCGGACGAATCCTCCATGGAGGAGCTGTCCGCCCTGGTGGAGACCGCCGGCGGCGAGACGGTGGGCATCGTGATGCAGAATCGGGAAAAACCCGATCCCCGCTGTTTCATCGGCGAGGGCAAGGTGGCCGAGGTGCAGCTTTATTGTGAAAATGTGGGCGCCACCATGGTCATCTTCGACAATGACCTCTCGCCGTCCCAGATGCGGGTGCTCACCGATATGCTGGGCGTGCAGGTGCTGGATCGGTGCGGCCTGATTCTGGACATTTTCGCCCAGCGGGCCAAGACCCGTGAGGGGCGGCTTCAGGTGGAGCTGGCTCAGTACCGGTATTTGCTGCCGCGCCTGGTGGGCATGTGGACGCATCTGGAGCGTCAGGCGGGCACCAGCGGCAGCGGGCCCATCGGCTCCAAGGGCCCCGGCGAAACCCAGCTGGAGACCGACCGCCGCCACATCCACCGCAAGATTGACAAGCTGCGGGAGGATCTGGAGGAGGTGCGCCGGGTGCGGGGCACCCAGCGCCAGCAGCGCAAAAAAAACGAAATCCCCGTGGTGGCCATCGTGGGCTATACCAACGCGGGCAAATCCACGCTTTTGAACCATCTCACCGGCGCGTCCATCCAGGCCAACAACCGTCTGTTCGATACGCTGGACACCACCAGCCGTCTGCTGACCGTGTCCGACACGCTGGATGTGGTGGTCTCCGACACGGTGGGCTTCATCCGCAAGCTGCCCCATCAGCTGGTGGAGGCGTTCAAGGCCACGCTGGAAGAGCTGGAGTATGCGGATCTGCTGCTGCACGTCATCGACGTGTCCAACCCGGAGTGGGCGCAGCAGGTGCGGGTGGTGGAAGACCTGATCACCGAACTGGGGGCGGATCATCTGCCCCGCATCAATGTGTTCAACAAATGCGACCGGATTGCGGGTGAAATTCTGCCTCACGGCGATGATATCGTCACCGTTTCCGCCCGCACGGGCGAGGGCATTCCGGAGCTGCTGGCCATGCTGGACGGGAAGCTGGACCGGGGCACCCGGCGGGTTACACTGCATCTGCCCTACGATCAGGGCAGTCTGGTGGACCAGCTTTACCGGGAGGCAAAGGTGGAGAAGGTGGACTACAGCGAGACCATCGACGTGACCGCGGTCTGTGGGCCGCAGATGCTGGGGAGAGTGGGACAGTGGATCGCATCGGAACCGAGCGTCTGATTCTGCGTCCTTTCACGGACACGGACGTTCAGGACGTATACGCCTACGCCAAAGACCCACGGGTGGGCCCGATTGCCGGGTGGCCGGTGCATCGCAGCCCGGAGGAGAGCCTGAAGATCATCCGCACGGTATTTGCCCAGCCCGGCGTGTTTGCCATGGAGCTGAGGGAAACCGGAAACGTGATCGGTTCCGTGGGCTTTGTGGGCCTGCATCCCGCGGGCGTGCAGAGCGGCTGTCCGGACGACGAGATCGGCTATGCCCTCAGCCCCGCCTTCTGGGGGCGCGGCCTGATGCCCGAGGCGGTTGAGGCCGTACTGCGCTTTGGATTTGAGGTGCGGAACCTGCGGCGGATCTGGTGCGGGCATTACGCGGGCAACTGGCGCAGCTGCCGGGTGATTCAAAAATGCGGCTTCCGGTATCAGTTTTCCACCGTGGACGATGTGTCCCTGATGGAGGAGACCCGGCTTTCCTATCACTATGTTCAGACCCGGGAGGAATGGCATGACCGAGTATCTGGTACCCTTTGAGGCAGCGGAGAGCGAGTTCACGGAAAAGCGCTCCCGCTTTATCAGCCATATCTGGCCCGTGGAGACCGAGGCCGAGGCAAGAGCGCGCATCGACGAGATGAAAAAGCAGTATTACGACGCGCGGCACAACTGCTGGTGTTATGTGCTGCGGGAGGGCGCGGTGCGCTATTCCGACGACGGCGAACCCCAGGGCACGGCCGGCCAGCCCATGCTGGCAGTTGTGCAGCGGGAGGGTGTTGTCAATGTGTGCTGTGTGGTGACGCGGTATTTCGGCGGCATCCTGCTGGGTGCGGGTGGTCTGACCCGAGCATATACGAAGGGGGCGAAAGACGCCCTCACCGCCGCCGGACTGTGCCGGATGAGTAACTGGACGCTGTGGGACGTTCCCTGTACATATCCGCTGTTCGAGCGGGTGAAGCAGGAGCTGTCCGCCGCCGGTGCGCTGGCCGGTGAGGTGGACTACGGCGCGGACATCACGATCCACGCCGCCTTTCCCTACGGGGCGGCGGAGGAGTTTGCTGACCGGCTGACGGAGTTGTCCGCGGGGACACTGACCATGACGCACCGGGGTGAGGACTTTCGTCCGGGCCCCCGGCTGGGAGCAAAATGACAAAAGACGCCCACACGGGCGTCTTTTTTGCGTAAACAGCAATCAAACGGCGGAGCCGGAGGTGTGATACCTCCGGCTCCGCTTTTATACGGTCTGATCAGGCGCACTCGCTTACTTGGAGCGGCGCAGAACCTCGGTGAGGAAGCTCCATACCCGCTGAACGGAGGCGATGCTCATTTTTTCACGGTAGGTGTGAATCTCGGACAGGTCCGGGCCCAGGGATACGCAGTCCAGACCCGGCAGCTTGCCGGAGAGCAGTCCGCACTCCACGCCTGCATGGATGGCCTCGATTTTCGGATCGCGGCCGTATTGCTTGCGGAATACATCCACACACAGTTCGCGCAGCGTCGAATTCTCACGGTATTCCCAGGCGGGATAGTCCCCGTGAATCCGGATGCTGCCGCCCAGCTGCTTTGTCAGGCAAGTCAGCCGATCCACCAGCATGGCCTTCTGGCTGGCCGCGCTGCTGCGCACGCAGAAGGATGCGATAAGCTCGTCCTGCCCGGTGGTCAGGATGCCCAGGTTCAGCGAGGTCTGCACCAGACCGGGGATGTCGTTGCTCATGAACTGCACGCCGTTGGGCAGACAGGTGAGCAGGCATACGGCCTTTTGGGTGGTGTCCGCATCCATGGGCGTTCCGGAAAGGGCGGCTTCCTCGCAGCGGACAA
>QKDF01000183.1 GCA_003245395.1 Clostridia bacterium | reverse complement strand
AGCGAGTTGGAGTTTTTTGTCCATAAAAAAGACGAGACAGGGAACTACGTGCCCTATACCAATCAGCCCGCCAACTGCTATACGGCCAACGACCGCATTGATCCCAAAAAATTTCTCTATCAGATCACCGATACCTTCAAGCGAATGGACTACAATGTGCTGTTCATGAATCATGAATATTTCCCCGGACAGTACGAGTACAACTGGAAGCACGCCAGCGCCGTGCGCGCCGCCGATGAATCAGTTCTTTTCAAGGAGCTTTGCAAGGATATCGCTGATATCAACGACATGAAAGTAACCTTCATGGCAAAGCCCAAGGGGGCCGCCGGCGGCAGCGGCTGCCACTTCCATCTCTCGCTCAATGATCTGGTCACCGGGAAAAATGTATGTGACGATCCTGACGGCGAGGATGGTCTGAGCGATGTGCTGCGTTATATGATCGGCGGAATTCTCAAACACGGCCGCAGCATGTCGGCATTTCTGGCCCCCACGGTAAACTGCTACAAGCGGTATCAGCCAGATTCGTTCGCCCCTATTTATCTGGGATGGGGCATGGATAACCGCACCTCGTATATCCGCATACCAAAGGAGCGGGGCCGGGGCTCCCGGCTTGAGGTACGCGCCGGTTCGGCGGCCTGCAACCCCTATCTTGCGCTGGGCGCAATCCTGGCCGCGGCTCTGGATGGTATCATAAACAAAATCGAACCTCCCGCCAAAGTGGTCACAGACCTGTACCATGACAAAGAGCGCCAGGAGAGCTGCGAAACTGTGCCGCAGAACTTGTTTGACGCCATTGTTGAGCTGCGTAAAAACGACTGGTTTGCCAAGCAGCTCTCCCCTGAGTTGATCGACTTGTTCGGCAACATGAAGATGTACGAAGAGGCTCAGTTCCATAAGACGGTGACCGACTGGGAAATGGATATGTATTCTTACCATGTTTAAATAAATTGGAGTGAGTTCAAATGTGTGGTATTGCAGGCATGATCAGCAAAAAGCCGGTGGATGTGGCGCAGGACCTCGTCAAGATGCTGTCGCTGATCCAGCATCGCGGCCCCGACGCTTCGGGCGTCGCAGTTTTTCAGGACACCGAGTATGTTGTCCTGCGAGTAGCGCTGAAAACGCCTGAGGCGCTGGACGGACTGGAGCGCATGATAACCGAATTCGGTACAATTGTAGAAAAATCCAGCGTTGTAAACGTCACAGGCAAGCTGTGCTATGAATATACGGTGAAGATGAACCGTGATGATATCAAAGCGCTGCATGAACAGATCAATCAAAACGAGAACCTTGCCGTACATTCCATCAGCAATCGGTTTAAGGTTTACAAGGAGGGCGGCCTGATCGAAAACCTGACAGACCGCTACGTGCTCAAGGGAGCTGTCTGCCGCCACGGCATCGGTCATGTGCGCATGGCAACCGAAAGCGCAGAGGACGTGAACGCGGCCCATCCCTTTGTCTCGCCTTTCTATCCGGAGCTTGCCATTGTGCATAACGGTCAGTTCACCAACTATTTTAACCTGCGCCGTTTTCTTGAGGCAAAGGGCGCAAAATTCAAGACGCTCAACGATTCGGAGGCAGCCAGCCATATGATCGCCTACGCAATGACCCTGTTTGACGGCGATCTGAGCAAAGCGCTGAAATATGCCGGTGATCGAATGGACGGCGTGTACTGCATTATCGCCTCGACTCCCACACAGCTGGGATTTGTTAAGGATAAGCTGGGCGTCAAGCCGCTTTTGGTCGCAGAGACGGACACATGCGTGATGCTGGGTTCCGAACAAATTGAGTTCAATGCCGTAGAGGAAAACGTTTTTGCCAATGAAATGGAACCGGGGGAGGTGCGTGTATGGAACATATAGACGCCGCGCTGATTGCAAACAAGGATCTTAATCCTACGGTCTGGTCCGCAATTGAAAAGGGCGCCGAAGAAATTTTCATCTCCAACGTTCACTCCATGCACTATGTGCTGGCGGGAACGGATCAGCCGGTGAAGGTGACGGTGGAGGACTCCACAGGGATGTATACCTGCAGCTATCTGGAAAATGCCGAGGTACGCATCAAGGGCAATGTCGGCTGGTATGCCGGCGATAACATGGTCAGCGGAAAATTGATTGTTGAAAAAAACACAGGATGCAATGTGGGAGCCTATATCGTCGGCGGCGATCTGGTTGTCTACGGAAGTACCGGAACCCGTGTAGGCTACGGTATGAAAGGCGGACGAATTGTTATCGGCGGCAGCGCCGAGCGCTGGGCCGGCCAGATGGCGATGGGCGGAGAGCTGATCGTACTGGGTACGCTGGGTCCCGGTGCCGGAGAGAGCATGTACCAGGGGAAAATTTTCACCCGCGATCCCGAAGCCGAAAGCAAACTGGGCGGCAATGTGGCGTACTCGGATATTACGGATGAGGAGGCCGCTGAGCTGGACACAGTATTTGCAGAATACGGATTTGAGGCACAGGGAAAGCAGTTCCACGTAATCCGCCCATTTCTGGACGCCGCGGGCAAACATACGTATACGCTGTTCCGTCCCATTCTGGAGCCTGAAAAAGCGGCGAAGAGGAGGGGGAAGTAACTATGGCCAAAATCACAAATCCCGAAAAGGGCACATGGTCCAATCAGGTAATCTCAGAGATTCAATATAAGGCGGAAAACGGAAAATACCGTATTCGCGGCTGCGCCTCACCGCGCAAGGTGCCAAATTTTGACGATCTGATGATCCTGCCCGGACAGCTCACGCGCATGCCCATCGATACTTACCGTGAGCCCTGCCAAACACGCACCGTGCTTGGCCCTGCTGCAGAGGCGCCCCTTGTCATCGAAACACCGGTCATGATTGCGGGCATGTCCTTCGGGGCCTTGAGTAAAAATGCGAAGATCGCCCTGGCAAAGGCAACTTCTCTGGTCGGCACCGTCATTTCCAACGGAGAGGGCGGGTGCCTGCCCGAGGAACTGGAAAACTCTTATCGGCAGTCCATTCAGATTCTGGCCAGCCGCATGGGCTTCCACAAGGATCTGCTCTTCAAGGCGGATATGCTGGAGATTTTGTTTGGCATCGGTGCAAAGCCGGGGCTGGCGGGGCATCTGATG
This sequence comes from Clostridia bacterium, assembly GCA_003245395.1. Taxonomy (GTDB): domain Bacteria; phylum Bacillota; class Clostridia; order Oscillospirales; family Oscillospiraceae; genus Oscillibacter. The sequence goes on along the minus strand of QKDF01000183.1, from coordinate 1,530 downwards.
GGTGCCAAAATCACCGAAGAAATCAGTAAAATCCGTCAGATTCCCGCTGGGATTGATCTGCACTCCCATCCCCGCAGCGGCGACAGCTTCGGTGCCGACGACCTGGTGGTCAAAATTGAGCAGCTCCGTGAGATGCTCCACAAAAAAACAGATGGGCATACCCCGCCTATTTTTGCCAAAATTGCGGCGGCCCGCGTACGGGAGGACATTAAAATTGCCGTCAAAGCGGGATTTGACGGCGTGATTTTAGACGGATGCACAGCCGGAACCGGCGCGGCGCCCGTGATGGCGGCCGATCATCTTGGAATTCCCATTATGCCTGCGGCAGTCCAGGCGGTGCAGACGCTTGAAGAAATCGGTGCCAAAGACCGAGTCAGCCTGATTATATCCGGCGGAATCAAGGACGGCGCAGATTTGGCAAAGGCTCTGGCCATTGGTGCGGATGCCGTCGCCATCGGAACCGCAGCCATGGTGGCCATGGGCTGCTGCGTATGTATGAACTGCCAGTCGGGCCAATGCGCCTTCGGCATCGGCACACAGGTACCCGAGCTGGTGCAAAAGCTCGACATTGACGAGGCGGCACATAAGGTCGCAAATTACATCAAAGCCATGACGGAAGAGGCAATTCTTCTCGCAAAGGCAGCCGGAAAAACCAAGCTGTGCAATTTGGAGCGGGAGGATCTGCGTTCCATGACTCTGGAAAGCTGCGCTATGACGGGAATTCCCCTTGCCGGCAGCGATTTCGTATTCGGGCATGGCTTCGGTTTTCTTGCCGGAGCAGAGCTTTGAAAGGAGCGCGCGGAATGAGAATCAAAGAACATCCTATCCTCGGGAGCGCAGAGGAAAAGCGGCTTGTCTCCTTTACGCTTGACGGCAAACCCATGTTGGGATATGAAGGTGAGCCCATTGCAGCCGCACTTAAGGCGGCCGGCGTCATGACTCACCGCTATACTGCAAAACAGCACAAACCCAGAGGACTTTTCTGTGCCATCGGCAGATGTACCGACTGTGTCATGATTGTGGATGGCAAACCGAATGTACGCACCTGCATCACACCGCTGTGCGAAGGAATGCGGGTGCAGACACAGTACGGCGTCAGTGCACAGCCGTATACGGACAAGGCAGGGTGTTAATATGGAGAGATATGATCTGGTTATCATCGGAGCGGGGCCAAGCGGCCTTTCAGCGGCGATTGAGGCGGCAAAAAGCGGGCTGAATGTGGTGGTGTTCGATGAAAACGCCAGGCCGGGTGGTCAGCTGTTCAAGCAGATTCACAAGTTTTTCGGCTCCAAGGAGCACAATGCGAAAATCCGTGGCTTTCGCATTGGGGAAAACCTGCTCAAAGAAGCATCGGAGTATGGCGTAAAAGTCATCCTCAACGCCACGGTAATCGGCCTGTTCCGCGAACGCGAGGTTACGGTGAGAATTGGGGAAGAAACCGTCCACGTCAAGGGCGACGCCGTGCTGATTGCCACGGGCGCCAGTGAAAACATGGTAACCTTTCCGGGCTGGACGCTTCCCGGCGTAATC
>QKDF01000119.1 GCA_003245395.1 Clostridia bacterium | reverse complement strand
GGCGTGATGCACCGAAATACGTTTCTGGATTCGCCCCGGCTGCTGGACCGGTATTACCGGCTTGTCAAGCAGCCCCGCATCTCCTTCGCCGGGCAGATGACCGGCGTGGAGGGATATGTGGAGTCCGCCGCCAGCGGCTTTCTCGCGGGCGTGGAGACCGCCCGACGACTGCGGGGGATGGCTCCGGTGGATTTTCCCCGGGAGACGGCCATCGGCGCCCTGGGTCTGTACATCAGTGACCGGAGCGTGACTCGCTTCCAGCCCATGAACATCAATTTCGGCATCATGCCCCCCCTGGATCACAGGGTTAAAGGAAAACGGAATAAAAACGCCGAGCTGTCCCAGCGGTCTCTGGCCCTGATCGAACAGCTGCGGCAGGAGGTGTGCGAATGAAAGTCATCGTGGATGCCATGGGCGGCGACAATGCCCCGTTGGAGATTGTACGGGGTGCATTGGAAGCCCATGCCAAAGACGGCGTGAAAATCGTGCTGGTGGGCCGGACAAAGGATATATTGCAGGCCGTCCGGGACTGCGGCGAGGGCAATCTGCCCGCAGGCGTGGAGCTGAAAGACGCCACTGAGGTGGTGGAGATCGCCGACGACCCCGCCACAGCCTTTAAAAAGAAGAAGGACTCATCGCTGACCGTGGGACTGACCATGCTGCGGGATGGGCAGGGCGACGCGTTCGTCTCTGCCGGCAGCACCGGCGCACTGCTCTCCGGCGCGACGCTGCTGGTCAAGCGCATCCGGGGCATCCGCCGGGCGGCCATGTGCCCGCAGATCCCTGTGGCGGGCGGCCATGCGGTGCTGTGCGACTGCGGCGCCAACGCCGAGTGCACACCGGAGTATCTGCTCCAGTTCGCGTACCTGGGCAGCTATTACGCCCAGCGGATGATGGGGATTGAAAAACCCCGGGTGGCGCTGCTGAACATCGGCGCGGAGTCCGAAAAGGGCGACACCCTGCGCCATGAGGCATTCCCCGTTCTGGAGGAAGCCGGACAAGCCGGACGCATCCACTTCATCGGCAACATCGAGGCCGGCGACGCCATGCTGGGCGGCGCAGACGTGATTGTGACGGACGGGTTTTCCGGCAACATCATGCTCAAAACCATGGAGGGCACGGCCAAGTTCCTAAGCCGGGAGCTCAAGGGGATCTTCCTGTCCAACACGAAGACCAAGCTGGCTGCCGGGATGATCCGGAAGGAATTTGATCAGTTCCGTGCCCTGATGGACCCCAGCGCGGTGGGCGGAACACCGTTTCTGGGCATCACGAAACCGGTGATCAAAGCCCACGGCAGCTCCGATGCCAGGGCCATCCGCAACGCGGTGCGCCAGGCCGTAACCTTTGCCCAAAGCGGGTTCATTGCCGACGTGGAATCCAACATCGATCTGATGCGTTTGGGACAAGCTGAAAATGTTTGATTCCCTATTGACACAGCGCCGTCACTGCCGTATGATTACCCCATCAAGCAATCCATGAGGAGTGACAGGAAGTATGTCTATCGAGGAAATTTTTCAGACGATGCAGGAACTGGTGGCTGAGCAGTTCGCTATGGAGCCCGATGAGGTGGCCATGGAGTCTTCATTCGAGGAGGATCTGGGCGCCGATTCTGTGGATCTGGTGGAACTGGTCATGGCCATGGAAGAGGAATTCGACGTGGGTGAAATCCAGGAAGATGAACTCGGCGCACTGCACACTGTGGGTGACGCCGTTCGCTACATCGCCGGAAGACTGAACAAATGAAAAAAAGGGGAACCCCCGCGAGGAGCGGGGGTTTCTTTTGAAAAAGGACTTTATCATGGAAGAATTAGAGCAAAAACTGAATTATACCTTTCGAGACCGATCTTTGCTGTCTGAGGCGCTGTGCCACAGCTCCTATGCCAACGAGCACCGGGCACAGGAAATGGGAAGCAACGAGCGGCTGGAATTTTTGGGCGACTCGGTGCTGGGGTTTGTATCTGCGGAATTTCTGTTCGTGCAGCACCCCGACCTGCCGGAGGGCGACCTGACCCGCATCCGGGCGGCGCTGGTATGCGAGCAGAGCCTTTATGAGGTGGCGCGCAAGCTGGAGCTGGGTCGGTTTTTGAAGCTGGGACGGGGCGAAGAGGCCGGCGGCGGCCGCAAGCGCACCTCTATCCTGGCCGACGCCACCGAGGCGGTGTTTGCCGCGGTCTACCTCGACGGCGGTATTGGGGCCGCCTCCGCTTTGATCCATCGGGTGCTGCTTGATGCGGAGCTGGAGGAGGCCGTGGAGGAGCGGCGACGGGATTACAAGACGCTGCTGCAGGAACTGGTGCAGCGCCAGCCGGATCAGGAACTGACCTACCAGCTGACGGGAGAGCACGGGCCGGATCACAACAAGACATTTGTGGTGGAGGTTCAGCTCAACGGTAACGTCATCGGCTCCGGCGGGGGTCACAGCAAAAAAGAGGCCGAGCAGGCGGCGGCAAAGGCTGCGCTGCAGGCACTGGAATAATCAGATAGGGGGCATGGCCCCCTTCTATTTTGAAAAATTAGGTCATTGTATTAATACAACGAAGTGAAAGCCGCCTGTCCTAAATATGACTGGAATTTTTGGGACGGCTATGATATACTATAAAAGCATGAAATGATTGGGAGTGTGGCGCTGTGTCCGTATTATCCGCTTTCTTTCTCGGCCTGATCCAGGGGATCAGCGAGTTTTTACCCATCTCCAGCTCCGGCCACTTGTCCGTTGCCCAGAACCTGCTGGGACTGCAGGCGGTAGGAGGGGAGCACCTGTTTTTTGACGTGCTGCTGCATCTGGGCACTCTGGCGGCGGTGTTTGTAGCCTACTGGCAGGATCTTGTGGAAATGGTTCTGGAGTTTTTCCGGGCGATCTCCGATCTGACCCATCGCCGTACGCAGGTACATACGCCCCCGGCCCGGCGGCTGATGATTCTGATCATCTTGGGTACGCTGCCGTTGTTTGTGATCCTGCCGTTCAAGGATGCCATCGAGTCGCTGTATTATAATACTGTGTTCATCGGCTTTGCTTTCATTGTGACGGGCCTGCTGCTGTTTTTCTCCGACCGGGTGCAGCGGGGGAGAAAGACGGAGAGAACCGCCACCGTCCGGGATGTGCTGGTGGTGGGTCTGGCCCAGGCTGTGGCCACCTGTCCGGGCATTTCCCGCTCCGGTTCCACCATCTGCACCGGAACATTCCTGGGCTTTGACCGGAAATTCGCCGTGCGATTTTCGTTCCTGATGTCCATTCCCGCCGTGCTGGGCGCGAACCTGCTGGATTTGATGGACGCCGCGAAAGCGGGCATCGACGCAAGCCAGCTGCCCGTCTATCTGGTGGGCATCGTCGCGGCGGCCGTGTCCGGTTATCTGTCCATCCGCCTGATCCGCCTGATTGCGGACAGGGGAAAGTTCGGCTGGTTTGCCTACTACTGCTGGGCTGCCGGCATTGTGACGCTGGTGCTGACATTCCTTTAAGACCCCTTGCCCCGACTGCTTTACATCAGAAAACTGGAGGTACATACCGGTGCCAACCACCACAAAAAAATCCAACACAACCAAAAAGAGCGGCGGTTCCGGCTCCCGGAAAAAAGCCCCGCCACCGCCGCAAAAACGCCCCGTCCGCAGAGAGGTCTGGGGACTGGTGTTCCTGGTGCTGGCGCTGTGCGTCGGCGTCGGTTACTTCGGCATCTCCGCGATCCTGATCGATTGGCTGGGCGCGCTGCTGCGGGGATTGTTCGGCTACGGCTATTGGCTGTTTGCCCCGGCGTTTTTGATGTCGGGTCTGATCCTGCTGTTCCACCACGGACGCCCTGTCCGGCTGCGGGTGACGTGCACGCTGCTGCTGCCGGTGCTGTTCGGCTCGCTGGTGCATATGGTGGCCGCCACATCGGACTATGAGCCGGGGTTGAATATCATCAAAACCCTTTGGGCCTCCGGTGGGGCGCTGCTCTCCGGCGGTGCCGTGTCCGGCGCTCTGGCGGTGGGGTCCATTGCCGTCTTTTCAAAAATCATTGCCATTATCATCTTCACCGCGCTGCTGATTCTGCTGGGAATGATCGCCTTCCGGATGACGGTGGGCGCGATCATCGAGAAAAACCGCAACCGCCCCCGCTATGAACCGGAGCCGGAACCGGAAAAACCGGAACCCGCCATCCGCATGGTTCCGCTGGACCCGCCCGCCCGTCGAGCCGACCCGGACAAGCCCAAGCCGGTGATCGATATCCCTCTGGACGACGAGCCTGCGGCTGCGAAGAAAAAACCGGGCATTTTTACGGGCTTTTTCCGGCATAAATCCGACCAGCAGGCCACGCCCGATCAGGTGCTCACCGGCGAGCGGGCCGCTGCCGCCGCCCCTGTGGCCGCTCCTTCAAATGTGGTTGCCGCGCCTTCCGCTGCACCCATTGCGGCCGTTGCACCTGCCGTACCCGTACCGGTCATTCCCACGCCGCCGTCCGCTCCCACGGCCAAGGCCTCCGCATCGGAGGAACTGCCGGGCGGAAAGCCCGCCGCCAAAGAGGTACAGGCCGCTGCCGCCGCCGTCACTGCGGAAATCGAGGGCGCCATGTCTGCGGACGAGACGGCCTATCAGTACCCGCCCATTACATTGCTGGAGCAGAACAAGGGCGGCGATTATACCGAGGCCGGC
>QKDF01000189.1 GCA_003245395.1 Clostridia bacterium | reverse complement strand
CGCTCGGGGTGTGATTGAACGCCTGCAGTCCCCCAATTATAATCTTAAGAAAAAAGACGGGCCGAATATTTATTTTGTTGGCAACGGATTGTCTTCTGACAGCCTGGGTGAGGTTTTGGAGCTGCTGGGTGACGAAGACTTTTCCATCAACGTAATCTCCAAGTCCGGTACGACCACCGAGCCTGCCGTGGCGTTCCGGTTTCTGCGTCGGAAACTGGAGGAAAAGTACGGCAGAGAGGGAGCAAAAGGCCGTATCTATGCCACCACTGACCGGGAAAAAGGTGCGCTCAAATCCCTGGCCGACGCCGAAGGATGGGAGACTTTCGTGGTGCCCAACGATATCGGAGGCCGCTATTCCGTCCTGACGGCGGTGGGACTGCTGCCGATCGCGGCCGCTGGGGTGGACACGGATGCCCTGCTTGCCGGTGCGGTGAAAATGATGGATGAGTGTGCCCAGCCGGGCTATACCTGCCCAGCGTGGAAGTATGCCGCCGCCCGCTACCAGCTTCTGCGCAGCGGTAAAGAGGTAGAGATACTGGGCTGTTTCGATCCTGCGTTCCGCATGATGGCGGAGTGGTGGAAACAGCTGTTCGGTGAGAGTGAAGGCAAAGAGGGAAAGGGCCTGTTCCCTGCCAGTGTGGAATTTACGGCGGATCTGCATTCTATGGGACAGTATATCCAGCAAGGACAGCGCCTTTTATTTGAGACGGTGGTGCGGTTTGGCGCTTCCGCCTGCCAGCTGATCGTACCCGAGGACGAGACGAATGGGGATGGTCTGAATTTCCTGGCGGGCAAGTCTGTGGACGACATCCGGGATCGGGCTACCGAGGGAACCCTGCTGGCTCATACGGAAGGCGGTGTGCCCAACCTGATCGTGACGGCAGGGGAGAAAAATGCCGATACGCTCGGCCAGCTGATCTATTTCTTTGAATATGCCTGCGGTTTATCCGGATATCTTCTGGATGTGAACCCCTTTGACCAGCCCGGCGTGGAGGCGTATAAGAAGAATATGTTTGCCCTTTTGGGGAAACCTGGATATGAAGCGCGCAAAGCGGAACTGGAAGCGAAACTAAAAAAATAATAAAAAGCATAGAACCGAAGCTGCTTTTGGCTTCGGTTCTATGTATTATCCACAAAGTTTCGTTCGGGTTTTTTGCATTGTTTTTTACAGGAATCTATGCTATGCTTAACACACAGAAAAGGTCCCAAGATTCTGAAGAACAGGAGTGATTCACTATGGTCAGACTTATTATGGGAGTCAAGGGGTCCGGCAAGACCAAGCAGCTCATCGACCTCATCAACAATGCGGCTAAGGACGAGCCGGGCAATGTGGTTTGCATCGAGGCAAACGCAGCGTTGACCTATGACATCAACTATCATATTCGCTTGATTGACGCACTTGAATATAAACTCAACAGCTACGAGGCGCTGCGCGGCTTCGTGTGCGGCCTGTATGCAGGAAATTATGATATTTCCCACGTCTTTGTTGACAACCTGTGCAAAATCGTGGCAGGCGATGTGGATCAAGGGACCGAGGACTTCCTCAATTGGCTGGATAACTTCGGAGAGAAGAACAACATTAAGTTCACCACGACCATCAGTGCCGACGCTGAGGCGGCCACCGATGGGATGAGAAAATTTCTGTAATTAAAAAACAACAAGCAGGCGGCTCTTTTGGGAGCCGCCTGCTTCATATTCTATATGGCAGATACGTTATTGCAGCAGTCCGGATAATAGTCCGTCGTCTGCCGACGAAGAGGCTGACAGGCTGCTCAGGCACAAACCTGTGCCGCCCATAAGGGACAGCAGCTGCCGCCGGGCCTGCGCCGACCGGGCATCGTTAAACCAGACGACCGTTTGCGGGGCTGTTTCTGTTTGTATCAGATAGGCAGAGGCATAGCGAGCGGAATAGTATTCCGAAACTCCATCGGAGGAAAGCAACTTGGAAATTTCATCGGCAGAAAGAGAGCCGGAACTGCGGCTTCCTGTCCAGCGGCTTCCTGTAGAAGTGAGCCAGAGGGACAGCTTGGAGGAGGGAACTGCACCGCCTAGCTGCGCCAGGGCAAAATAGACCTCTTCTATAGGCTCTTGAGGCGCGGTGGGGAAGTCGTTGATCAGCGTCTGATAAGAAGCGGCACGCAAAATGACCCGATCCGCCTGGGCCGCCAGAGCGGCATAATCATATCCGCCGTAAGAGGTTCCCTGCCAAGCGGGGGCCTCTGCAACCACATAGAGAAGGCTGCCCGTGGGCAGTGCCGCCCGCACAGCGGTGACCAGCTCCGTATAGCTCGCTTTTTGAGCAACCGCCAGCTGAGGAATATCCAGCAGAACGCCGGACCAACTGCCCGCAGTGACCGCCGCAGCGATTTTGGCAGCTGTTTGATTTGCGGAGGAACGGAACGCCGTAACACCGTTTCCGGTGATGTCCAGAAGAAGCGGAATCCCGGCGTCTGCTGCGGCAGAACGAATAGGCGAGAGGTCGCTGTCGCTCATAACGGATGACAGCTGTACTTCGCCATTAAAAGCCAGGCTGGCCGCCGGGACTGCCGCTGCCGATATCCCTGTCAAAGAGAGGTCGTCCGCGGAAGAGACGATCCCACACAGGGCCGGTGCGATCCCGTGCAGCTTATCCCACAGGCGCATCAGAACGGCTGCCGCCTGCTCCCGAGTGGTAACTTGATCGGGAGAAAACGTGTCCGTGGTGGTTCCGCTGAACAAGCCCAGCTCATAGGCCATGGAAAGATAGCCCGCATTGGTGGTCAGATCGGTGAAGGGAACGGAAAGCTCCTGCGTCAGACCCGCGATGGTACCGTACCCCAGCGCACGCACCAGCATCACGGCTGTTTCTTCCCGGGTAATGGAATCCTCCGGGCGGAAGGCATCGGACTGCAGGGTGACCGCGCCGTTGGCGCAGGCGGTTTCCACCGCGCTGTAATACCATGCGGAGGTGTCCTGGTTGTCCGTGAAAGAGCCTGCGGCGGGCGTGACTGTTTCCCAACCGAACAGGCGGCACAGGGCGGAGACAAAGGCGGCCCGGCTCATAGGCTGATGCAGACCAAAGGTGCCGTCCTGCCTGCCGTTCAGGATTCCCAGCTGGGAAGCCTGGGCGATATAGCCGGCGGCCCAGTGGGTTTCCGGGACATCAGGGAAAGAGGCCGCTGCCGCGGCGGGAGCCGCCAGAAGTCCCGACAGGCATGCACATGCCAGCATAGACAACAGTATACGTTTCAACATAGTTCTCACAAGGTTCATCTCCTTGGTAAAAATCAAAAATTCCGTATCAGTTTAGCAGAAAAGCCCCGACTCGTCAAATTGCACCGGTTTTACAGGCGCCGGCTGCTGTTCAAATGCAGAAAAATCTTTACGTTTTCCGGGATGTTTGATATACTATTTTAGTTATAGTGCTTCCGCTGTACCCGGCTTTTCTACCAATACGATACCTTGCTTTATGCTGCGAAGTCTGCCGAAAGGAGGTTCCTGCCATGAAATTTGAAAAATGGAAAATCAAAAGTTTCGATCCGGAGGCAGTGGATCTTCTGCGCCGGGCCGGATACCCATACCTGCTCAGCACGGTTTTGGCGGCCCGCGGGATCGCGACAGAGACGGCCGCGGCGGAGTATCTGGATCGAGAACGCAGCCTGTCGCTTTCTCCCATGGAGATGGTGGATATGGACAAGGCGGTAGCCAGGATTCAGCGGGCCGTTGCCGGAGGGGAGACGGTCGCCGTGTTCGGCGACTACGACGTGGACGGCATTACCTCCACCTGCCTGCTGACGGATTATCTGAAAAGCTGCGGCCTGAATTGCCTGCGGTATATTCCCCGCCGAATTGAGGACGGCTATGGACTCTCCTGTGAAACCATCCGAAGTCTGCGGGAGCAGGGCGTCACGCTGATGATCACCGTGGACTGCGGCATTACCGGCGTGGAGGAGGTGGCCTTTGCCAACAGCCTCGGGCTGGATGTGGTGATTACGGATCACCACGAGTGCAATGGAGATCTACCCGCCGCCGTGGCAGTGGTGGACCCCCACCGGCCAGACTGCCCCTATCCTTTCAAACATCTGGCCGGAGTGGGCGTGGCGCTGAAGCTGGTGCTGGCCCTGGGTGGGCCGGATCGGGAGGACGCGCTGTTTGCCCGGTACTGCACGCTGGCCGCCATCGGTACCATTGCGGATGTTATGCGGATGGAAGGGGAAAACCGAACCATTGTCCACTGCGGACTGGCGGCCCTTCCCCACACGGATTTCGTGGGAGTACACGCCCTCCTGCGGGAGGCGGGGCTTGTGGGCAAGCCCATTACGTCTGTCCAGATCGGCTTTACGCTGGCACCGCGCATCAATGCGGCCGGGCGCATGGGTGCGGCGGATTTGGCTGCCGATCTGTTGGAGACCTCTGACCCCGCCTGCGCGGAGGAGTTGGCCCGGGCGCTGTGCGACTTGAACCGGGAGCGTCAGACGGTGGAGCAGGATATCTGCGCCGACGCCATTGCGCAGATCGAAAAGCTGCCGGAGGAATCCCGCAGTGCACTGGTGCTCTCCAGCGAGGCGTGGCATCAGGGCGTGGTGGGAATTGTGGCCTCCCGCCTGAGCGAAAAATACGCCTGTCCCAGCTTTATGATTCATACCCAGGACGGCATGGGTAAGGGTTCCTGCCGCAGCTATGGAGGATT
>QKDF01000082.1 GCA_003245395.1 Clostridia bacterium | reverse complement strand
AAAGACTTTCGTACCATGCAGTTTTTGGATTGGTTTGTCAAAGAGCAGGGTGAAGAGGAGAAAAATTCGGAGGACATCGTAAAGCGGTACGACCTGTTCGGCAAGGATGCCCGCAGCCTGTACCTGCTGGACTCCGAGTTGGCGGGCAGGGTATACGCCGCCCCCTCACTGGTATTGTGATCCCGGCGGAGGATTACTCCTCCTTTTTTGCAGTTTGTCATGGAGACCCGGCAAGTCTGTCTACAGCCCTTTTTTCTCTTGAGAGTATGTGCATCGGTCCACTTCCGGCATTCTTTTTTATGTTGCGGCGGTTAACTTCGGGCAGATTTTGATCTGGGACTTTTGCCAGGTACACACCATTGCCACGGTAAATCCCGGACAGGCTTTGAACCGTCTGAGCGGGCAGTCGTAATTCGCCCGCGGATTTCATATTGATAACGGCGCCGCTTTTTCCCGTGCCCCCATTCTCGTTGAATAGGGTGCCCGGAGAAGCTGAGAGTCCGGAATTTCAATCCGGCCACAGGCGGTATAAAGCCAAAATTAAGGAGGTTCTTATATGCATTGCGTGAGAAAGGTGACCGAGGATCTATGGTGGGTGGGCGGCAGCGACCGACGGCTGTCCCGCTTTGAAAATATCCATCCGCTTCCTCGCGGCATTTCCTACAACTCCTATTTGCTGCTCGATGAGCAAACCGTACTTTTTGATACGGTAGACTGGGCCATTGGCCGCCAGTTCCTTGAGAATGTCAAATATGCATTGGGCGAACGTCCCCTGAACTATTTGATCATCAATCATGTGGAACCCGACCATGCCGCCGCTATTGAGGAAATCCTGATTCGCTGGCCGGAAGTGCGCATCATCACCACGGCCAAAAGCGTGCAGATGATGGGGCAGTTTGGCTTCCCTGCGGGCGAGTGTACGGAGGTTGTGAAAGAAGGGGACACCCGCTGCTTCGGCAAGCATCACGTCACATTTTACTCCGCGCCCATGGTTCACTGGCCGGAAGTAATGGTCACCTTTGACGAAACTGACGGAGTGCTCTTCTCCGCGGATGCCTTCGGCACCTTCAACGCCCTCAATGGCGTTCTGTTTGACGACGAGGTGGATTTCGAGCGCGATTGGATGGAAGGTGCCCGCCGGTACTATACCAATATTGTCGGGAAATATGGCGGCCAGGTGCAGACGCTTTTAAAAAAGCTCTCCGGGCTTTCCATCCGGTATATCTGCTCTCTGCATGGCCCGGTCTGGCGCAGCAACATCCCCACCATTCTGGAGAAATACGACAAATGGAGCAGCTACACGCCGGAGGAAAACGGCATTCTGATCGTCTACGCCTCCATGTACGGCAACACGGAAGCCGCCGCCTGCGCAGTGGCCTCTGCACTGGCCGAGCGGGGTATAACAAACTTCTCCATGTATGATGTGTCTGAAACGCATGTGTCCTATCTGATTGCCGAATCTTTCCGCTATAGCCATATCGTACTGGCCTGCGTCACTTATAATCTTGGAATTTATCCCCCCATGCTGGGCTATCTGGAGGATATGAAGGCCTTGAATCTGCAGAACCGCACCTTCGCACTGGTTGAAAATGGTTCCTGGGCCAGAAGATCCGGCGATCTGATGGCACAGTTTTTGAGTGGGATGAAGAACATGCCCGTTCTGGATCCCCGTCTGACAATCACTTCTTCTTTGGGGAAGGACTGTGCTCCCGCAGTGGACTCTTTTGTGGACACCATCCTCGCCTCTTTAAAAGAGGATTGAGCATTTCTTCCCTCAGACCCGCATTATACGTGAACAAAGAACCCCCCGCCGTCTGGATAGACGGCGGGGGGTTCTTTTTAATGTACAATAAGCGTGTTATCCTTCTTCTGACAGAGCAGTTTCTACCAGCGTCTCCGCCTCCCGCTCACGCAGAAGCTTCGCCCCATCCAGCAGCAGCACCAGTCGCTCCTTCTGGCCTTTAATGGGCAACGCCGCCACCCCAGTAAGATAAGCGTTTTCTGCACCCCCGCCTACCATCGGCGGATCAGAAATCCACTTATCCTGTATATCAACGACCTCCTGTGCCTGATCTACCAGCAGGGCAATGGGCGTCTTGGCCCGCCCCCGCACAACAATCATACCTGCACGGTCACTGTATTCCGTCTGCGGCCAACCCAGTCTGGCCCGCATATCGATCACAGGGATAACCACTCCACGCAAGCGAATGATCCCTTTCACATAAGCCGGAGCTTCAGGTATTCCCGTCATCTCTCTGAGCTGCAGAATCTGTTCCACATTGGCAATTGGGACAGCAAAAAGCTGTTCTGCCAGTTGAAACGTCAGGTATTTCTCACTCATTTAATTGCTCTCCTCTATTTCCGCCGCATTTTTAATTAACACAGTGATCTCCCGCCGAGTGTACTCGGTCACTCAGCGGATTGCTGTGTGGGTGCCGTCTCATGCATTAATGTGAAGTTCTCAATCAGATCCTTTAGCATTTGCGCCTGCGCAGACAGTTCTTCGCTGGCTGCCGCGCTCTCCTCCGCCGTAGCGGAATTGTTCTGAACAACTCCGGAAATCTGGTCAATTCCCTGTGTCACTTGAACCACTGTGCTGGACTCCTCTTTAGCCTCTTCGGCGATTTTGTCCACCAGTTCGGCGGATTGGCGCGTACTCTCCGCCACTTCCTCCAAAGCGGCGGCGGTAACACTGGCAATCTCGGACCCTTTCTGCACAGCCTGCACAGAGTTTTCAATCAGCGCCGCAGTGCTGCTGGATGCATTCGCGGATTTAGTCGCCAGATTCCGGACTTCATCTGCAACCACGGCAAAGCCTTTTCCGGCCTCGCCAGCCCGTGCTGCTTCCACGGCTGCATTCAGCGCCAGGATATTCGTCTGGAACGCAATATCTTCGATGGTCTTGATGATCTTCCCAATCTGTTGGGACTTTTCATTGATTTCCTCCATGGCCCCAACCATTCTCTGCATATTGGCATTACAGGACCGGACCTTTCCGCTTGCCTGACTCGACTGCTCACGAGCTTTAGCGGCATTGTCCGCCGTGTTGCGGATATGGTTTGAGATCTCATTGATCGTGGCCGCTATTTCCTCAATGGAGCTGGCCTGTTCCGTGGCTCCCTGAGAAAGGGCCTGTGCACCGGCCGAGACCTGATCGGAACCTGCCGAAACCTGATCTGCCGCTGTTGTGACCTGCTCCAAGGTGGCAGAGAGCCTGACAGATACAGTGCCCAGAGCATCACGAATCTGCCGGAAATCTCCTGCGTACATTTCAGGAACACGGCTGGCCGTATTCAACTTCCCCTCAGCCATCTGGTCGAGAAGCCAGCCGATATCTTTAATAATTCCATTCAGCGTTGTCATCAGCGCATTGGTAGAAGCAGCCAATACTCCGGCTTCATCTTTGTTTTTAATAACAGGCAGAGGGCTGGACAGGTCGCCTTCCGAAAGCAGTCTGAGCCGGTCAGAGCACTGACGGATGGGATTGGCAATCTTTCCGGACATCCACACAGAAATTAGAACAGCGAAAATTCCCATTACGACCATCAGAATTACGCTGACTGCGATACTGCGTATTGTGCCGTCCATGAAGTCGGAAATTGGTGCCGTCACGGCAATGCTCCAGCCGTTGGTGCCATCTATGGGTGCATATGCGATTATATTCGTCTGTCCGGCACTGGAATATTCTCCGGTTCCGGTTTCCCCTGCACGCATTTTTGTGTGCAGCGCTGCCAGCCCAGCCATCGTGCTGTCTGACTGCGCCTGCTGTTCAACATTCAGATTCATCACATTTTCCGCTGTGGAATCTGCGATATCATCTCCGCTAGCATTGATAATGTATGCCCGGCAGTTTTCACTGACATGGATTGTAGCGACGATGTCGTTCATAAAAGTTTCTTTTGGAACGAAGTACACGGCGCCAATCGCGCTGCTGTTCGGAACTCCGTCTTTCCACAGCGGTGCCGCGACAATGAAGGTCAACTTACCCGTTACCTTGCTGATCACAGGATCGGAAATTGTGGTCTTTCCCTGCATCGCCTGCTGAAAATACTCCCGGTCGGAAAAGTCGGTCCCGCTGAAAATGTCCTTGCCTGTTGCATCCAGAACTGTGGCGCGTTCAAAATTGTGGGCACTTGCCCGCTGGCTGATTAGATCCTGCTTGTCCTGCAAAAGCGTCTCCGGATTGGCCAGACGTGAAGTACCGCCGGCATCAATGGCGACATTTTCATACGCCAAAATCTCCTTATTAACCCGTTGAGCCGCGAGCGTTGCCATTTCCGTTGTATTCTTCTGAAGAAGCTCCGTTGTACTCTGATAACTAAAAAATGCGGCCGATACGCCTAAAAGCAAAACCGAGGCAAGCCCTGTGGAAACAATACCAAGCATGATTTTCGATCGTATACTCTTCATCTATAATGTCCCTCCTTATGTTCCTTGCGAGTGTGGCCTTGATATAGATGCGTTTCCAGTTCGCGGGGCAATATTTAAAGCCTCTGTTAATAATATCGGCAAAAGTTGCATCTAATTAAGATCTTTTTCGACAAAATTACAATCAATACTTTTCATAATCTTTATTCAATTGGCTATTTTATATAAAGTGGGCAGCTATCAGATGTTCTCGATCAAAACACCCCCGGCGCATTGCGCCGGGGGTGTTTTCTGTTTACCGCAAAAATTATAT
>QKDF01000077.1 GCA_003245395.1 Clostridia bacterium | reverse complement strand
ATCAGGAAAAACTTTTGGGATCAATCGCGTCCCGCAGTCCGTCACCCACAAAGTTGACAGACAGCACGCTGACCATGATCATCACACCGGGCGGCACCCAGAGCCAAGGCTGTGAAGTCAGAATCGTCAGAGACTGCGCGTCCGTGAGCATATTTCCCCAACTGGCGATAGGCGGCTGCACGCCCAAGCCCAGAAAGCTCAAGCCGGCCTCCATCAGGATGTTTCCCGCGATTCCGAACGTGGCATTGACCATGATCGGAGCCAGCGTATTGGGCAGGATATGCAAAAACAGCTTCCGCGGCACATGGAACCCCAATGCTGTACAGGCTTTCATATAATCGGATTCTTTGATGCTCAACACATTGCCGCGCACAAGCCGCGTCACCTGCGGCCAACCCAAAAGGCCCAGCACCAGCGTAATATTTCGGGTATTCGGTCCCACGATGCTGACCACGACCAGGATCAGCATCAGCTGTGGGAAGGACATGAATACGTCACAAATTCGCATGATGATCATGTCGACCTTTTTGCCGAAATAGCCGCTGACCAATCCGAGAACTGTTCCGATCACCACGGAAATGGCCACGGTCAGAAAGCCCACGGACAGCGATACTCGTGTTCCGTAGATCAGACGGCTGAGAACATCCCGACCGACACGGTCAGTGCCGAGCAAATGCTCCGCCGACGGAGCGCCGTTGAACACATCCGTGATCGCATACGGATCTTGCGGCGCGATAAAAGGCGCAAAAAAGGCGCAGAGAATCAGCAGAACAACGATGACCAGTCCGCCGACCGCCAGCTTGTGTTTGAGAAAGCGGCGAAGCACCATGTGCCAGTATTTTTCTTCCTTTGCCCCGAATTCCAGTGTGTCGTTTGTGGGGGGTGTCGTCTCCGGCAGAGTGCCATTCAAAATATCCACTGCTTCAGCCATGAGGCCACCTCCTTAATTATACCGGATCCGCGGGTCCACCACGGAATAGAAAATATCGGTCAGCAGATTCGCTGCCAGCACCATGACCGCAGCGATCAGGTTGATTGCCATCAGCGTGGGATAATCCCGCCCAGAAATGGAATCGATGGTCAACTGACCGATACCGGGCCAGGCAAAGATCTGCTCCGTAATTACAGCGCCGCCGAAAAGCAGCGGAATCTGCATACCGATCACGGTGATGATCGTAATCAACGCATTACGCAGCGCGTGCTTGTTGATGACCACAGATTCCTTCAGGCCCTTCGCCCGGGCAGTTCTCAGATAATCCTGTCCCAGAATTTCCAACATACCGGAGCGGACATAGCGGATGTCCTGTCCCGCAATCTGCACTGCCAGAACGATAACCGGCAGAATCAGGTGGCGCATGGTATCAATGGGGCCATTGTCTCCACCCAATGTAAACATGCCCGACGAAGGCAGCCACTTCAATTTGACGGCAAAAATATAAATCAGACCGAGTCCCAAAAAGAAGTTTGGAATGGAAACACCAAAAAATGCGCCGCCGGTGGTCAGGTAATCCAGCGTGGAATTCTGATGCGTGGCGCTGATAACGCCCAGAGGCACTGCGATCAGCAGGCCCACCACCAGCGCGGTACCCATCAACAGCATCGTGGGCCCGATCCGCTGGGCAATCATCTGGCCCACCGGCTGATATGTGGTCATGGAATAGCCGAAGTTCCCCTGCAGCAGGCTGACAAGCCAATGGAAATACTGGATATACAGAGGCTGGTCCAGGCCCAAGGCAGCCTTTCGCAAAGCCAGCGCCTCACCTGTGATGTTCGGGCTGATCATCATATCCACCGGGTTGCCGGGAGCCATATTGACAATCAGGAAGTCGATGATTGTAATCCCCAGCAGAATGGGAATCGCAATCAGGAGTCTTCGTACAATATAATTTAACATGGATTCAACCAGCCTTTCCTGTTATTCAACCTTCAGGCAGGCGACCTTGTGGTCCTTGCCTTTCAGAGTGGGGGCCTCCCGGCTGCACTCCTCAGTTGCCATGGGACAGCGGGTGTGGAACCGGCATCCGGAGGGCGGGTTGGCCGGGCTGGGAACGTCTCCCTCCAGCACAATGCGGTCCTCCGCGCGCAAATGAGGATTTGGAATCGGGTATGCCTGGAGCAGCACCTTGGTATAGGGGTGTTTGGGATTCTGAAAGATTTCTTCTCTGGAAGCAAGTTCCACAATCTGTCCCAGATACATCACCGCCACCCGGGTACTGACATACCGGACGGAACCAAGTCCATGAGCAATAAACAGATAGGTGAGGTTCATCTCTTTCTGCAGATCTTTCAACAGATTGAGGATCTGCGCCTGAATCGAAACATCCAGGGCGGAAACCGGCTCATCGCATACGATCAGCTCCGGCCGTACCGTCAAAGCCCGGGCGATACCGATGCGCTGGCGCTGACCACCGGAAAACTGGTGGGGATAGCGCTGCTTGCTGCCCCTGGGAAGACCAACCAGATCCATGACCCGATCGACTTCTTCGGAGATTTTATCCTTAGGAACAATCTTATGGACAATAAGGGGTTCCTCCAGAATATCCACCACGCGTTTGCGGGGGTTCAGTGAGGAATATGGGTCCTGGAAAATCATCTGCATTTTTTTACGCAGACTGTAAAGATCGTCCTGCCGGTCGCCTTCGATATTTTCTCCCTGAAATTCAATCTCTCCGCTGGTAGGCGTCTCCAGCCGGCACAGTGTACGACCGAGCGTGGACTTTCCGCAGCCCGACTCGCCAACCAGCCCCAGCGTCTCGCCGGGGAAAATCGTCAGATCCACCCCATCCACGGCTTTTACATAGCCGACCGTCTTTGAAATGATCCCGCGACGGATTGGATAATACAGCTTCAGATCCCGCGCCCTGAGAATCGGGATATCACTCTTAAAAGCCCCGTCCATACGTCACTGCTCCTTTCTCTTCATCAGATCTTTTGCAAAGAAGCACCGGGACAGGTGTCCGTCTCCCTGATCCACCAATGTCGGCGGTTCTTTTCGGCAGCGTTCCTGCGCATATTTGCAGCGGTTACAGAACCGGCATCCCTCAATTTTTTGATAAATGGAGGGAACAGTTCCGGGGATGGATTCCAACCGCTCTGTCTCCGCCAGGTCAATAGAGGGAATTGACTTCATCAGTCCGATTGTATAGGGATGCGCAGGATGGTCAAACAGGGTATATACATCAGCCGACTCAATAACCTGTCCGGCATACATGACAATGATGCGATCCGCCATCTCCGCCACAACACCCAAATCATGGGTAATGAGCATTATGGAGGTCCCGGACTCCTGTCGCAAGGCTTTCATCAGGTGGAGAATCTGCGCTTGAATTGTGACATCCAGCGCGGTTGTCGGCTCGTCCGCAATCAGGAGATTTGGTTTGCAGGAAAGTGCCATGGCAATCATTACCCGCTGGCGCATACCGCCGGAGAGCTCGTGGGGATAGCTGTTCACCACCGCCTCGGCTCTGGGAATTCCCACTTTTTTGAGCATTTCCACCGCATAATCCCGTGTCTCTTCTTTGGACATCTGCATGTGCAGGCGGATCGTCTCCATCATCTGATATCCGACGGTAAACACCGGGTTCAGAGAGGTCATGGGCTCCTGAAAAATCATGGAGATTTTTCCGCCGCGGATTTTCCGCATTTCCTTCTCGCCGACCGTCGCCAGATCCTGGCCTTCGAACTCAACGCTTCCGCTGCTGATCCGGCCATTTTTCCCCAGCAGACGAATGACCGACAGGGATGTGACGCTTTTTCCGCAGCCAGACTCTCCCACAATTCCGAGTGTCTCCCCCGGATTCAGGTCGAAGCTGACGTCATCGACGGAAACAACATCACCAGCGTCGGTGTGAAACGTTGTCTGCAAATTTTTGACAGACAGCATGTGGCCCATCCTTAACAACCCCATTTCTTAAAAGTTTCCGCGGCTGCCGGCCCTATGGCCGTGTGCCGAACAATCATTTGAGGAAAGAACAAGTGCTGAATGGAAGTGTGTTCACTTCCATTCAGCAACTTGCACTTGAAGCGAACATTCGCTCTAGTCAGTTACGCGTTTAGTCTGTTACATCCCAATCCTGCACGTTGATGGTCATGCCGTAGGTCTTGGGCTTGCCGACCACGACACGCTGATTAACAGCCATCAACTCATAGGAGGCATACAGAGCGGGAGTCGGCGTTTCGTCAGCCAGAATCGCCTGCAGCTCCATATAATCTTCCTTAACCTTCGCTTCATCGGTCTCCGTATAAGCGGATTCAATCAGCTCATTGACCTTGGCATTGTCATAACCATTGTGGTCGATGCCGCCCTCATACAGGAACTGCAGCCAGCTGGTGGGGTTGGTGGGCGTCGTGGAGTTACCGATAACAGTGAGGTCGTACTCCAGGCCGCGCAGCTTGGACATGATGGTGGGGAAATCGTATTTCTGAATCTGAACATTCAGGCCAATGGCAGTCAGGTTCGCCGCTACCACGTTGGCCACAGACTCACGGGTGGTATTGCCGGTGGGCACGTTGAACACGATGGGCGTGCTCATATCGAAGTTGGCTTCTTTGAGCAGTTCCTTAGCCTTATCCGGGTCGTAGACCGGTGTGGCAACGTCCTTATTCAGATACTGATAATTGCTTGCAAACGGCAGCTGGATCAGCTCGCCATCGCCCTTGCACAGGTTGGTGTTGATCTGCTCGCG
>QKDF01000141.1 GCA_003245395.1 Clostridia bacterium | reverse complement strand
CCAACAGAAAAAACCGCTCAAGATGCACTCGTTAAGAATGAGCTGTTTGTTTTGGAAGAAGATGGGCGTATCCTTGCAACGGCCAAAATCAATCAAGAACAGATGCCGGAATATGCACGCTGCCGATGGGCATATAATGCGTCCGATTCTGAGGTCATGGTCATCCATACACTGGCAGTTGATCCGGACGTGTCCGGCTGTGGAATTGGGAGTAAGTTCATACATTTTTATGAAGAGTTCGCATTGAGGTGTGGCTGCCACTACTTGCGTATGGATACAAATGAGAATAATGCTGCCGCGCGTGCACTTTACAAAAAGCTTGGTTACAACGAACAGGATATTATTCCCTGCATTTTCAATGGAATCGATGGTGTGCAGCTCGTCTGCCTTGACAAAAAGCTGGGGTAAGGCAGAGACGGAGTAAGGCCACAAAGGGCGTGAATACTGGCCAAGCCGTACAGGTTTACAAAGGGGAAAACGGTTCGCGCTCAGGACATCATCACCGGATGATGATCTGAAGGGAAGCGACCTTTCACCCTGCTTTTTTGCGCACAACATATGGAAAGGATGGCAGCATGCCGAAATTGATCAGGGGAAAAATACCTCAGCGCGGGCCGAGATACAAAATGTTGCTTGTGGTTTTGATTCTGATGGTACTGATGCCGACGTTTACGCCGGTGGTACACGCGGTCTCTCAGTCGGATATTGACGCGCTGCAGAATAATGCGGATCAGTTGGAGACACAGAAAAAAACGCTGCAAGGCAAGCTCAGCGCCCTTGCCGATGACAAATCCGCGGTACTGGAGAAAAAAGAACTGCTGGATCAGCAGGTTTCCATCCTATCCTCCCAGATCTCCAATGCGGAGGATCAAATTGCGGATTACGCGCAGCTGATTACGCAGACACAATCCCAACTGGATGATGCCAAAGCAAAAGAAGCAGCTCAATATACATTGTTCTGCAAGCGCGTCCGCGCTATGGAGGAACGGGGAACCGTCAGCTATTGGTCCGTGCTGTTTGGGGCCAGCAGCTTTACAGACCTTTTATCCCGCCTGGATTTTATCAATGAAATTATGGATTCCGATCAAAGGGTGATCCAGCAGCTCCAGCAGCTGGAACAGGAGGTCTCCTCCAAGCAGGAGGATTTGGAGCAGCAAAAGACAGCATCGGAATCGGTCAAGGCGGAACTGGTTTCAAAAAAATCCGAGCTGACCGTGCAGGAGGATGCTGCCAGCAGCCTGATGAAACAGATTTCGGATAACGAGGCGGAGTATAAGGACACGCTCAATAAGATTGCCGCGGAAGAGCAGTCCATCAATGATCAGATTGCACAGCTGGCAAAACAGCTGGCCGCACAAAGCGGAAGCAAAGAGACACTGGGCGGATACATCTGGCCGGAATCCGTCAGCAATGCTTCGAACAGCTCCTCCGGTGTCTGGTAGCCGAGCCGCCTGCGCGGGCGTCCATTCAGTTCATCGGCAAATGCCAAAATCTGCTCTGGAGAGAACTCCTCCATAGAGACACCCTTTGGAATAAAACCCCGCAATAGGCCGTTGTGGCGCTCATTTACGGGCCGCTCCCATGACGAGTACGGATGTGCAAAGTAGATCTCCGTGCCCCACTCTTCAACCAGAGCGAAGTCTTCAAACTCCGAGCCGTTGTCAACGGTAATACTTTTGAAAACATCGGAAAAGCGGTTACCATATTCGGCATGGAGGGCCTGCATGGCGGTTTGCACTGCCTCGCTGGTCTTGCTTGGAATACGCATGGCGATGTAGTTGTCAGTCACTCTCTCAACAAGGGAGAATACGACCGCTTCTTTGCCGTTCCGGAGGCCAACAACTGTGTCAGCTTCCCAGTGACCCAACTCCACACGGGCGGCAACCTCAGCGGGGCGTTCCTCAATGCTGCGGCCTTTGGGACGTTTGTTGACATGGCTCTTTCCATTGGAAACCCTACGTTTTAGAACATCGGGGACTTCAAAGACCGTGAGCGGCAGATTGCCTGCCTCCAGTTCATTGTAAAGAGTCTTGGTGCAAACCATTTCATCATCTCGGAACAGTTTATGTAATCTTGCATAGCCAACACAGGCGTCCAGAGACCAGCTGTGCTTTCGGACCATCTTAACTACAAACGCCACGAACTTGGAGCAACGGAGAATGGAATGGCGCTTTTTGCATCGCTCTCTGTTGCTCTTGTAAACGGATTGACCCCGCTTGGCACTGTATCCGGGAGCACGCCCTTTTCGGCTTTTGCGGGGCGGTGTGCCACGTTTCAGCTCATTCTGGACTGTTCCATGAGCACAATTTACTTTGTGGGCAATGGCTCGATACGAAAGTCCTAATTTGCGCAGTTCCTGAATGGCGCCACGTTCCGTGGGGCCTAAGTGCTGCCCGCGCTTGCGTTCCGGTTCAGTTGTGATATAATCTTGGCAGTCCATAGTGATTACCCCTCCTTGGTATTTGGTGTCTTTGTCGTTACCATTTTACCATGAGGAAAATCACTATGGATTTTTCTATTCAAGTGTCCAACTTCATTTTACAATCAGCCAATTCTCTCCATATTATCATTTGCAATTATAATAAAGGAACACGCTGCATATCTCTGTGGGCCGACTGGCTTTTTTTCGCCAGAAGCGGGGCGAAGGTCCTGCCCACCGTCTGAGACAAAAGAGCGACTACGGGAAAAACGGGATGTCCTCTTGACAAACAGAAACCGACCTCTTAAAATGTGAGAATGATATTCAAATTCGGATTTAGTATCTGCTTGCGGCAAGGATGCTGTGCGAGGAACCGGAAACGGCTAGAGGCGAAAGGAAAACAAGCTGTGATGCGTCAGGTGAAGCACAATCGAATGATCGCTGCGGTGCTGCTGGCCTGCTTCCTCTCGGCGGTAACCTTGTCGGGACTGTTTGTGGCCACGCATCTGCACCACCACTGCACGGGTGACGGCTGCGTGATCTGCGCCCGGATTGACGCCTGCCTGCACACGGTCACATCCATCACCTCCGGCGCAGCGGGCGTCGGGGCTGTCGCCGCTGCCGCCGTGCTGCTGCGCCCTGCTCTGGCTCCGGTGGCGGCGGAGTCCGTCTTTGCCCCTGCCGCGTCGCTGCTGACGCTGAAAATCAGGCTGAATAATTAAAGCCCCCGCAGGGGGGCAGTGCGTCCATTGAGGAAAAAGAACCGCCGTAAAGGCGTTCTTTCCTGCGTGGTGACGGACTGCCGCCTTGCTTTTTTGCGCTCTAAATTCAAAATCCGGAGGTTATCATTATCCATGAAAAAGTTTCTTGCACCGGCGCTGGCCGCCCTGCTGTTCGTATCCCTGCTTGTCGGCTGCGGAGCCGGGAATAGGCCCGCCGCGTCCGGCTCGTCCTCTGGCGACGCGGGTTCCCCCGCTGCGCTGTCCGTGGTGGCCAGCTTTTACCCCATGTACGACTTCGCAGAGAAGATCGGCGGCGACCATGTGACGGTTACGGACCTGGTGCCCGCCGGCACCGAGCCCCATGACTGGGAGCCGGCGCCCACCGACATCACCACCCTGGAGAAAGCAGACGTGTTTATCTACAGCGGAGCGGGGATGGAGCACTGGGTAACCAGTGTGCTGAACACCCTGGAAAATAAGAACCTGGTCACGGTGGAGGCGTCCGACGGCGTCACTCTGCTTCACGGCTTCCACGAGGAAGAGGACGCTTCCGCCAGTGCCGCGACCAGTGCCGATGCGGACGTCGATCCCCATGTATGGCTCGCGCCCCTGAACGCGAAAATCGAGATGGAGAACATCAAAAACGCCCTGATCCAGGCCGACCCCGACCACAAGGCGGACTATGAGGCCAACTATACCAAGTGGAGCGCCGAGTGCGACAAGCTGGATCAGGAGTTCAAGACGACGCTCTCCGGCCTGCCGAACAAGGACATCGTCGTGTCGCATGAGGCGTTCGGCTACCTGTGCGACGCTTACGGACTCAACCAGATGGGCATTGAGGGCATCGATCCCGACTCCGAACCCGACCCCGCCCGCATGGCGGAGATCCAGGACTTTGTGAAGACCAACAACGTGAAGATCATCTTCTCCGAAAATCTGGTCAGCCCCAAGGTGGCCCAGACCATTGCCGACGCCACCGGCGCCAAGATGGAGACGCTCAACCCCCTGGAGGGCCTGACCGACGACCAGCTGGCCGCCGGGGACGATTACTTCTCCGTGATGCGCCAGAATTTGCAGATTCTCAAAGCGGCGCTGGAATAAGAAAGGAATCCATATGAACATGCTGGAGGCAAACGGCCTCTCCTTTTCCTACGGAGAGGTTCCGGTTTTATCCAATCTCAGTTTTACACTTCCGCAGGGCGGCTTTGCCGCCCTGATCGGGTCCAACGGCGTGGGAAAGAGCACGCTCTTAAAACTCCTGCTGGGGGAGCTGACGCCCACCTCCGGGACGGTCCGGGTGCTGGGGGAGGAAACCCGCCGCTTTCGCGGCTGGCCCAAGGTGGGGTATGTGCCCCAGGACGGTCTGGGCGGACACGCGGAGTTTCCCGCGTCTGTGAATGAGATCGTGAGATCGTGCAGGCCAACCTGTTTTCCCAAATCGGCCTGTTCCGCCTTCCCCGGCGGGAACATCGGGAGATGGTGCGCCGGGCGCTTGCATCCGTGGGCATGGAGGCATACGGCTCCCGGCTGATCGGGGCGCTGTCCGGCGGGCAGCGCCAGCGGGTGCTGCTGGCCCGGGCGCTGGTGGGCGGGCCGGAGCTGATGATTCTGGACGAACCCACCTCCGGCATGGATCGGCAGAGCAGCGATGCGTTTTACCGGCTGCTGATGGAGCTGAACCGAACGTCCGGCCTGACCATCCTGATGGTCAGCCACGAGCCCGAGCGTTTGGACGGCTTGGCGAGTGTGATTTACTGCCTGGAAAACGGCACGCTGGTGGAGCTGACGCCGCAGCAGTACCACACGGAGCGGCTCCACCGCCACACCCACCCCGACGTCACGGCCACAGGAGGTTCCGGCTATGGAAATCTTTGAATACGCATTCATGCGCCGGGCGTTTGCCGTGGGTATTTTGCTGGCGGCGATCATTCCGTGCATCGGCATGGTGATCGTGCTCAAACGGCTGAGCATGATCGGCGACGCTCTGTCCCACACCTCTCTGGCGGGCGTGGCGGCGGGCCTGCTTTTAAATGTCAACCCCGTGCTGGGGGCGACGTGCGCCTGCGTGGCCGCCGCTTTCGGCATCGAGGCCATCCGCAAAAAGCTGCCTCGGTATGCGGAGATGTCCATCGCCGTAATATTGTCCGCGGGCGTGGGTCTGGCGGGCGTGCTGTCCGGCTTCGTGGGCAACGCCGCCAGCTTCAACAGCTTCCTGTTCGGCAGCATCGTGGCCATTAGCGACGCCGAGCTTTACACCGTGGCGGCGGTGAGCGGGATAATCCTGCTGTCCTTCGTGCTGCTGTATAAGGAGCTGTTTTACGTGGCTTTGGACGAGCGTGCGGCCCGTCTGGCGGGCGTGCCCGTGGGCGTGGTGAACAGCGTGTTCACGGTGCTCACCGCCGTGACCGTATCCATCGCCGCCCGGACGGTGGGCGCGCTGATCGTCTCGTCCATGATGGTGGTGCCCGTGGCCTGCGGGATGCAGTTCGGCAAAAGCTACCGCTCCACGCTGCTTTGGTCCATGGCCTTTGCCGAGGCATTCACCGTCTCCGGGCTGTTTCTGGCGTATTACGCGTCACTCAAGCCCGGCGGAACCATCGTGCTGGTGGGCGTGATCTGCCTGCTGGTGATCTTCACAGTCAAGGCGATTATGGCCCGTATCCGCCGCGGTGCGCCCGGAGGCGAGCGCCGGAAAAAAGGGAATGTGCGGGCATGAGCCCCGCGGCGCTGCTGAACCTGAGCTGCAGCACCACAGCCACCGCCCGGTAGGTGGAAAGAGATGTCTATCCCCACTGACGGCTCCGGAGAGAAATTTCCGGGGTCGGTTGTACTGTCCGGTGAAAGGGTGTACAATCGAAAAAAGAAAGGGGCGATTTCCATGAGATTATACGAGCGCGTCACCGATCTGATCGGCACCACACCGCTGCTGCGTCTGCGTCATTTGGAGCGGGCCCACGGTCTGGATGCAGTTCTGCTGGTCAAGATGGAGTGTATGAACCCCGCCGGCAGCGCCAAGGATCGGGTGGCGGCAAACATGATTTTCAAGGCGGAGGCAGAAGGACGGCTTGCCCCCGGCGCCACCATTATTGAGCCCACCTCCGGCAACACGGGCATCGGCCTGGCGGCCTGCGGTGCGGCGCTGGGCTATCGGGTGATTCTGACCATGCCGGACACGATGAGCATGGAGCGGCGCAGCCTGATCGCGGCCTACGGCGCCGAGATCGTCCTTACTCCCGGCGCGGAGGGCATGGCGGGAGCCGTGGCCCGTGCGGAGGAGCTGCAAAAGAGCATCCCCGGCAGCATCGTGGCCGGGCAGTTCGATAACCCGGCCAACCCAGACGCCCACTACCGCACCACCGGGCCGGAAATCTGGGCGGATACGGAGGGCACGGTGGACATCTTCGTGGCGGGCGTCGGCACTGGCGGTACGGTTTCCGGCGTGGGCCGGTACTTAAAAGAGCAAAAGCCCGGTGTCTATCTGGCCGCGGTGGAGCCGGCCCGTTCCCCGCTGCTGACACAGGGACGCTCCGGCCCCCACGGATTGCAGGGTATCGGCGCCAACTTCATCCCGAAAAACCTGAACCGGGAGATTCTGGACGAGGTCATCCCCGTGGAGGATGAAGATGCCTACGCCGCCGGACGGGAACTGGCCCGCAGCGAGGGCGTCCTGGCGGGCATCACCTCCGGTGCGGCCCTGTGGGCGGCCATGGAGCTGGCCAAGCGGGCGGAAAACCGGGGCAAGACCATCGTGGCCCTGCTGCCCGACACAGGGGAGCGATATCTCTCCACCCCGATGTTCCGGGAGTGAAGAAACGGCAAGTACATCATCCCGCCCGGAAGGGCCGGAT
>QKDF01000046.1 GCA_003245395.1 Clostridia bacterium | reverse complement strand
GAATCAGAATCACTCTCGCGGAATGGCCCTTGCCAATCCCTCCGATGCACCTTATAATAATAGTGTATTTTTTCCCACAGGAGCTGCAAATGAAACTTGAAATGATTGAAATTGGCCGCATCGTCAACGCCCACGGTATCCGTGGCGAGGTACGGGTGCTGCCGCGAAACCAAAAACCGGAGTTCTTGACCCGGTTCCATACTTTTTATCTGGACGGACAAGCCGTGAAACCCACCGCTAACCATGTCCACAAGAACTTCGTTCTTTTGAAGCTGCCCGGCGTGGACGATATGAATGCGGCGCTGACGCTGAAGGAAAAGCGCCTGTTCATCCGCCGGGAAGACGCGAAGCTGGGCCCCGACGTGGCTTTTGACGAAGAGCTCCCAGGCGTGGAGGTGCGCAGCGCCGACACCGGCGAGGTGCTGGGTACGATCACGCTGGTGGAAACCTATCCCGCCAGCAAGGTTTACACCGTCAAGGGCGAAAAAACGTATCTCATTCCCGCCGTGCCGGGAGTCTTTATTCAATCTCTGAATTTGGATCAGAACACGATGGAAGTCCATGTGCTGAAAGGAATGGCCGACGATGAGAATTGACATCATGACGCTGTTCCCCGAGTCGGTGGATGCCATGCTGAACGTCAGCATCCTGGGTCGGGCGCAGGAGCGGGGGTATATCACCATCGCCACCCACCAAATCCGGGAATTCACCACCAACAAGCAGATGCAGGTGGACGATTACCCTTACGGCGGCGGCCGGGGCGCGGTGATGCAGGCCGACCCGCTTTTCCGCTGCCGAGAGCATATCCTCTCCGAGTTCGGCCCAGGCCACACCATCTTTCTCTCCCCTTGCGGCCGCACCTTTACCCAGGCCGTGGCCCGGGAGCTGAAAGAGCATTACGACCATCTGATCCTGGTTTGCGGTCACTATGAGGGTGTGGATCAGCGGTTTCTGGACGAATGCGTGGATGAGGAGATCTCCATGGGTGATTTCGTCCTCACCGGCGGAGAAATCCCTGCCATGGCAGTGTGCGATGCCGTATGCCGCATGGTGCCCGGCGTTTTGCCCGACGAAGAATGCTTTACCGAGGAGTCCCACTGGAACGGGCTGCTGGAATATCCCCAATATTCCCGCCCCGCCGTCTGGCATGATCGGGAGGTCCCTCCCATCCTTGTTTCCGGCGACCATGGCAAGGTGGATGCCTGGCGAAAAAAGGAGAGCTACAAGCGTACGATGCGCCGCCGTCCTGATCTGTTTGCCCAATTTGACGAAAGACAGCTGACGACCAAGGCGGAGCGAAAAATCCTCCGGGAAGCAAAAGAGGATTTCGCCGCCGAGCGCATTGAAAAATCGGACTCCAAACAGATTTCCGGACAAGCAGTCCCGCAAATATCGGACGTATCCTCTGAACGGGCACCCGAATAACCTGCCTGCACAGGGCCGCACAAAACTGCGGCCCTGTTATTTTTTCGCGTATCTTTTCTTTTTTTCCGTGCATAATATTCTTGACAAATACCCCCCATGGGTATACACTTCAGGTAACATAAATAATACCCCCACAGGGTATCTATCCGCAAGGGAGGTTTCTATGCGCGAAGAAAAATATGACATCAGCGGCATGCATTGCGCCGCCTGCAGTTCCTCGGTAGAGCGGGTGACCCGCAAGCTGCCGGGCGTGGCCCGCAGCGACGTGAATCTGACCACCGGCGTCATGACCATCGAATATGACGACGCCCAGGTACAGACGGATGACATTGTCAAAAAAGTGGAGAAGGCCGGCTTCGGGTGCAACCTGAAAGAAGCCGAAAAACCAAAGCCGAAGGAAGAAGTGGACGAGGCAGAAATCGCCCTGCGCCGGACAAAGCACAATCTGATTGGCGCTGCGGTCACCTCTGTGGTGCTCCTGTACGTGTCCATGGGGCACATGTTGCCCGTTCCGCTGCCGTTGCCGGATCTGATCGCCATGGGAACGCACCCGGTGAACTACGCCATGACTCAACTGCTGCTGACGATTCCCGTGCTGTGGTTCGGACGGAATTACCTCATCAGCGGCTTCCGCGCCCTGTTCCACCGCAATCCCAACATGGATTCTCTGGTTGCCATCGGCAGCTCCTGCTCGTTTTTGTACAGCCTGGCCATGACGTACCTGATCACCGACGCACCGGACAATGTCCATCACCTCTACTACGAGTCCGCAGCAGTGGTGCTGACGCTGATCATGGTGGGTAAATTCTTGGAAAGCCGTAACGTTCAAAAGACGAAGGGCGCTATCACCCGGCTGATGGATCTGCGTCCCGACGTGGCCATCCTGGCCGATTCGGGCAAGGAGGTTCCCACCGCCACCCTTAAACCCGGCGACGTGATTTTGATTAAGCCCGGTGCGAAAATTGCGGCGGACGGCACGGTCAAAAGCGGCGAGAGCAGCGTCAACGAGGCCATGCTCACCGGAGAAAGCCTGCCGGTGGAAAAGAGCTCCGGCAGCGAGGTCATCGGGGGAAGTATCAACCAGGACGGCGTGCTCTACGTCACCGTGACCCGCACCGGCGACCAGTCCACCCTGTCAAAAATCATCCGCTTTGTGGAGGACGCCCAGGGCAAAAAGGCCCCCATCTCCAAAATCGCGGACAAAGTCGCCGGGGTCTTCGTCCCCATTGTCATGTCCATCGCCGTGGCAGCCGCCGCCGTGTGGCTACTGCTGGGCTATGATTTCGCCTTTGCTCTGCGCATTTTCACCTCCGTTCTCGTCATCGCCTGCCCCTGTGCCTTGGGCTTGGCCACCCCGACCGCCATTATGGTGGGCACGGGACTGGGCGCCTCCAACGGCATCCTGATCCGCAGCGGCGAGGCGCTGGAGATCACCCACAAAACCACCACCGTGGTGCTGGATAAAACCGGCACCGTTACCGAGGGCAAGCCCGCGGTCACCGAAATTTTCCCCACCGATGTTCCGGAAAATGAGCTGCTGGCCATTGCCGCGGCGGCGGAGTCTGTCTCTCAGCATCCCCTGGCCAAGGCCATCGTGGACTATGCACAGGAACATTCCGTAGAACCCGCCGGGACGCCGGAAAAGTTTGAAAACCTCTCCGGGCGTGGTATCCGGGCAGTGCTGAACGGAGCCGGGATTCTGGCCGGCAACCGCCGTCTGCTGGAGGAGGCGGGCGTGGACCCGGCCGCCCTCCTGCCTGATGCGGAACGGCTGGCGGCTCAGGGGCAGACGCCCATGTTCTTCGCCCGGGACGGAAAGCTCCTGGGGCTGATCTCCGTGGCAGATCGGGTCAAGGAATCCAGCGCCGCCGCCATTTCGGCCCTGAAAGCACAGGGCATCCGCACCGTGCTACTCACCGGTGACAACAAGGCCGCCGCCAACCACATCGCAGCCCAGGTGGGCGTGGACGACGTGGTGGCCGAGGTTCTGCCGGAGGAAAAGGCAGGCATGGTAAAACGCTTGCAGGACGAGGGCAAAACGGTTATGATGGTGGGCGACGGCATCAACGACGCCCCCGCCCTGGTACAGGCCGATATCGGCTGCGCCATCGGCAACGGCAGCGACATCGCCATCGAGTCCGCCGGGATCATTCTCATGCGGGGAGATATCAGCGATGTGGCCCGGGCCATCCGTCTGTCCCGTCTGACCATCCGCAACATCAAGCAGAACCTGTTCTGGGCCTTCTGCTACAACACCGTGGGCATCCCCCTGGCCGCCGGTGCCCTGTATATGAGCCGCGGGCTACTGCTCTCCCCTATGTTTGCGGGAGCGGCCATGTCGTTAAGCTCCATCTGCGTGGTGGGCAACGCCCTGCGCCTGGGCCGTAAAAAGCTGTCTTAACACCCCGGAAAGGAGATTTGTCATGGAAACCAATCAAACACCCTGCGCCTGTGAAGAAGACAAGGAATCGGCCGTCTCCTCCTGTGAAAAGGAGTGCTGCCAATGCACGCGCCACAAGCACCGGGAAAAAGCAGAGTACGACGCCCTGCTGCGGCGTTTGAGCCGCATCGAAGGCCAGATCCGGGGTATCCGGGGTATGGTGGAAAAGGATGCCTACTGCACCGACATTCTCACCCAGGTGTCGGCGGCACAGGCGGCGCTGAACGCCTTCTCCCGGGAGCTGCTGGGCAATCATATTAAAACCTGTGTCGTACAGGATATTCAGAGCGGACATGAGGAAGTCATCGACGACCTTTTGCAGACAATTCAAAAATTAATGAAGTGAGGTAGATCCATATGAAAACCATTTCCGTACCCGATATGATGTGTGAACACTGCGTTAACCGCATCACCAACGGCCTGAAAGAAGCCGGCCTGAACTTTACCGTTTCTCTGGAGAACAAGACGGTGGAAATCGACGGCTGTGAAAACTGCGTAAAAACCGCCGTCAGCGAGCTGGAAGATTTAGGATATACACCCAAAGTCCTGTAAAACCATTGCAGCCCTAAGAAAGCAGCCTGTATCCGCTCCTGGATACAGGCTGTTTTCATTTGTTCATTTACTGTTATTTTTTTGTTACCATTTTATTCTGTATATCCTTTTTCTGGAAGTTGGTTTTTGTCTTTTTCGGGCGAAAGTGGTGAATGAAATCCTTAACACGGCCAAAAACTTGACAAGAGTGGGAAAATGATGTATACTGATCGAAGTTTTCAGATCAGTAACAAAAAGTTACAATAGTTTTCTTGGAATTTTAGGGTCTGTATGAAATC
>QKDF01000151.1 GCA_003245395.1 Clostridia bacterium | reverse complement strand
CTCTGAAACGGTCAACCGACCTCCTTTTTCGGTATGGCGGTGAGGAATTTGCCATCCTTCTACCCGGAACTGGCCTGGAGGGTGCTGTAGCGACTGCTGAATTGTTACGCAAAGCGATCTCAAAGATGGAAGTCGCATGTCCCAGCGCACAAACCATCAATAAAGCCACAGTCAGTATCGGGGTCGCATCCATGATTCCCAAAGTGTCCGATCGTGTGTCAGATCTTCTGGAAAAATCCGATCAAATGCTCTATCAGGCGAAAATTAATGGTCGCAACCGTGTGGAGTTTGAGTTTTCCCCACTGGACAACGTCCGTAAAGCCCGTGCCTGACCAGATCGTTCTCCCCGCTATGAGAAAGTAAAAAACCGCCGTCTGCATTTGAAATCAGACGGCGGTTTTTTTATGTCTATCAGCCGCACTCCGCAGCGTTATCTAATCGTCCGGTATTCCTCTAAAACATTGTCCAGCAGTCGTTCCGCCTGACAATACACTTCCTGATTCATCTGGTTATACGGAAAAATCGCGGTAGGCATGATTTCCACTCCCCGGTGCACCATGAGTTTCTTGAAAAGCAGCGAGAAGTTGTCATCCATGCCATAAAGCGGCATCAGCTTGTGGATCAGATGTGACAGGCGCATAACACGATTGAAATTTTCGGTATTGGCTGCATGAACCAGATCACTCCAAAGTTCCGGAACAACATTGGCCAGACCTCCAATGCTTCCGGCGCCACCGGAGGCAAGATTATAGAGAAACTGGTCGTCAAAACCGGAATACACCTGAAAATCGAACCCTTCCACCGCCCTGCAGATAAGATTGGTATGACTGCAATCGGTCACGGAATCTTTCAGCCCCCTGATATTGGGATTGCCTTCCACCAGCCGCCGCACGGTTTCAGGCGCAACGGAACAGCCGCTCCTGGCAGGATAATTGTAGATATAGAGGTTTCCATCCATGGCCTTGGCCAGTGTATCGTAATAAAGGAACAGCTTTTCCTGGCCCAATGCGTAATAATAGGGCGCAATCACCATCGCAGCTTGATAGCCCATCGCGGTTACAGCGTTGGACAGTTCCACCACCTCCCGGAAATTCATTCCTCCGGTTCCGGCGTACAGTTCCACACGGCCTGCGGTATACGTATAGTAAAAGCGGAAAAAATCTTCTTTTTCCTGTTTGCTCAGGCCGGTGAATTCGCCGGAGGAACCCAATACCAGGATGCCGTCTACACCCGCTTGAACCAAAAAGTCAATGACCTTTTTATTTGCCTCATAATCCGGCTTTTCATTTTCATCAAATACGGTGACTGCGGGAGGAATAATTTTTGCCATATTGCACACTCCTGTACGCTTTATTCTGTCCGCTGTTTTCGTTCATGTTCATTTTGTGCTATCATAGCGTTGTTATTTTCTTTTGTCAATCATCTTCTATTATTCATCAATTTTCTCGACAAATATTCCGCAGAACAAGCCAGCTGCAATTACCAAAAAAATTATACGTTGCATGTCGAAAAAGCAGATGTTATACTTGCGGATGTGTAATTTGGTTTCGGAGGCTTTCAAATGCTTGCTCGCGTTTCCTCTGTCGGCACCGCATTGGCTGAAAAGTTGGGGGCTCAGCCATTTTTTCTGGCAATTACGGCGGTAACTGCCGCCGCTTCTCTTCTTTCTCCTCCCCACCTCTCTGCGATCCGATGGAATGTTCTGGCGATTCTCTTCTCCCAAATGCTGGTCTGCGCAGCTTTTGAAGAGTGCCGGCTGCTATCCTGTGCGGCGGAAGCGACACTGCGCAGGTTTCACTCTCCACGCAGGCGTGCGCTGGTGCTGGTGCTGGTCACCGGGGCCATGTCCATGCTGGTCACCAATGACATTGCACTGCTGACCATGGTGCCGCTGACGATGGGAATCGCCCGTATCACCGGAGAAGACCCGTATATTCCAATCATATTGGAAACGGTTTCAGCAAATCTTATGTCGGCCCTCACTCCCTTTGGAAATCCGCAGAATCTGTACCTGTACTCGTTCTATAAAATCTCCCCGGAATCGTTTTTCTCCACGATGCTGCCTTTTGGCGCACTGGGGATTCTTTTGCTTGTAGCGGCCACTCTGATCCTGAGCAAAGGCACTGTACGACAGTCTGTTGTGCCTAATATTAAGCTGCAAAACCGCTGGCTGCTCTGGGGTGCGTTTGCTGCCTTTCTTTGCAATCTTCTTGCCGTTCTTCGGATACTGGATGTCCGAATTTCCTTAACCGCGACCGCTGCGCTCTTTCTGGTTTTGAGTCCCCGCCTGTTCCGCCGCGTGGATTTCACGCTTTTGGCTACGTTTGTTTTGTTCTTTCTGTTCTCCGACAGTATCACTTCGATTCCCGCAGCAGGTCGTCTGCTCTCAGCCCTGCTGCACTCGGAACGGCAGGTTCTGTTGTTCTCCGCCGCGGCATCACAGGTGATCAGCAATGTACCGGCCGCAGTGCTCCTGTCCGGATTTACCACGCACGCTCAGGCACTGCTCTACGGCGTGTCAGCAGGCGGTCTGGGAACGCTGGTCGCCTCTCTCGCCAGTCTGATCTCTTATCGACTGTATGCGTCCCAGTACCCCGCCCGCCGCTACCTTCGGCTTTTCTTCATCTTGAATTTCCTGTTTCTAATCATCCTCCTAATCGCACTTCTTGCGCTGATTCCGACTGAAACGTAAATCATCTTCTGCGAACCCGAACCCAGCACGGGCTTTCGTCCGGTATTAAATAAAAAAGCAAGGATGGGATCATCTCCCGCCCTTGCTTTTTTGTTCATTCACACCCACAATCCCGGCAATTGCTGCACAGATGCCTTTTGCATGGTGTCTCTCAATTGCCGGAGCCGGCACCTGCCCCCGCGGCCTGGGCCGCCATGACGCAGTCGATCGCCAGCACCACAGCCAGAGCCAGAATTTCGTCTTCCCCGTCGGCAATGTCCAGCTCATAGCAATCGCCCCAGGTCATCCACTCTTTAGGAATGGTTACAATTGGATAAAAGCGGCTTCCATTCCATCCATATTGCACACATGCAACTTTTTTCCAAAAGAGAAAAACTCGCCTTCTACGGAATATTGGTCCTGTCCGGCCTCATCTTTTACGGTAAAGCGATCCACCCATGAGAACACCCTTTGCCGAATATATAGCTTCATATCTGACTCCTTCCGGTTTCTTTCAAATCCGCTCCGACATCAAAATTGAGGCGGTTCCGGCGTAAGCCTTCTGCCTCTTATCTGATGAAGTTGGTTTTGTGTCCCCGTTCGCTCACAGGGATCTCAACGCCCTGCTCTTTTCCGGCGGCAATGCACCGGAGCAGCCAGGCCATATTCCGTCCCAGATTTCTCATGCTCTGCAATCCCTCTTCATCCTGCCGCACCTCGTCGGGTGTATTGCCATGTACCATATTCCAGTAGCTGGAGGAAACAACCGGCATCTCGGAAATTGTAAAATACTTATTGAGTACGTCAATGGATGCAGTTGTCCCTCCGCGCCGTGCAGAAGCGATTGCCGCTCCCGGCTTATGCGCAAACGCGCGCTTACCTGCATAGAACGCCCTGTCCAGTGCCGAAAGAATCCGCCCGGAGGGATGCGCGTAATAGACCGGAGTACCGAACACAAACCCGTCGGCCTGTTCCGCTTTTCTGATCAGTTCATTGATACAGTCGTCATCAAAAACGCAGGCATTGTCCAGCTTAGAGCATTGGTTGCAGCCAATACAGTCCCTGAGCGGGCCTTTTCCCAGATGGAAGAACTCCGTTTCAATCTTTGCGTTCTCCAATTCATCAGCCACCTCGCGCAGTGCGGTATAGGTGCAGCCACATTCACGGCTGCTGCCGTTGATCAGTAATACTTTCAATGTCAAATCCTCCCACTTTACTTTGCAAAATATATAAAACCAGATTACATAATATGAAAATCACCCGATTCGTTTCGTCGCCGCTTTCACACCTTTCACCGGAAATATACTGGGTTTGCAATTGGCTGAAGCTGTTTCTCCATCATCGCCGCATGTTCTGGCATAATAAAACATGTACTGCTGAATGACACCCGCAAACCCCTCATAGCGCTCCAATGGGAATCCGTCGGGATATTCCGTCTGGAGCACCCGATTGATCCATACATCCCGCGGAAAAGCACTCATCCGGTGAAAGCCAAACAGCATAACACAGTGGGCCACCTTGATCCCCACGCCATAAAACTGCATCAGTGCAGAGAGCAGCGCCTCATCCTCCATGGACTCAAACGTTACCAGATTCGCCTTTCCTTCGGCAACCGTCAACGCCACCGAGCGGATATACTTTGCGCGGTATCCCAAGGAACAGGCAAGCAGCTCTTCTTCAGGAACCTTGGCCAGGGCCTCCGGCGCGGGAAATGCATAAACGCCTTCTCCCAAGGGTTCCCCATAGCGTCGGCTGAGCAATTCCACAGAGCGCTTGATCGCCGGGATATTTTTTTGTTGAGAAATAACAAAGGAAACCAGCACCTCCCATGGGTCCTGACGAAGTATCCGAATGCCGCTGCTGCGGCGCGCAGCCTGTGTGAGATATCCGTCCGACGACGGAACGGCCTGTAGGAAATGGCTGTAATCCTCGGAAAGATCAAAATATGAATGCCAGAAGTTCCGGTACCGCTCCTCCGAGCACAGCAGCCGCACCGTCCCATCCTCCGATGTCTCAATCGTCAGGCATTCTC
>QKDF01000238.1 GCA_003245395.1 Clostridia bacterium | reverse complement strand
CGATCAAAACACCCCCGGCGCATTGCGCCGGGGGTGTTTTCTGTTTACCGCAAAAATTATATCGCGTGTAATTCCCTGACCGAGCCATCCTCCAGCCGGTAAAGGTGAGTTTTATCTCCCGACAGCAGAAAAACACCTGCAATCCGGTTGGCATGGGATGACTTGTCCACCTGGTAAGCCTGTATTTTCAGGCAGGCAACTCCGTTCACCATAACCATCCCCTCGATGGGATAGATGTGATATTCGCTCATGCTGCTGCCTGTCAGACCCAGCTCCTCGGGGCGCAGCCCCTGTAGATATTCCACCGCGTCGTCATTGGTCATTGGCTCCACTGCCGCAGGTTTGATCGCTCCGTCTCCGTAGGTCAGCGTGATCTGACATCCCTCCGCAGTCCAGGAAATCTCCATCGTCAGGATTTTTCCACTCTCCGAAGTACTGCGAGCCAGAGTCACAGTACCGGTCTCCGTGGTATAATCCGGAGGATCTGTCTGTGCTCCGTTTTCATCCACCACGGTAAACGCGTCATTCCCGGAGGTCAAACTCTCTACATATTGGGAAACAGCTGTCCCGCCCGCGTCCAGTTTATCATAAGCATACTGATTTTCTACCCCTGTGGACGAAGCAGTCTCCGAGGAGGCCGCAGCAGATTGAGATGCGGAGGTGCCAGTCCCGGCATCCGCAGTTTCCATTGTCGTCATGGTCCCGCTGCTATCCTCACCCAAAACCGCGTTGAACGACGGCACACTCTCCCCATTCAATTCATAGGTGTCCGGAGGCGTCGGCAATTTATTCCCGCAGGCGCTCAATAAGAGTATTGCGGAGGCATATACCGACATTCCGAGTCCCCATCGCAGTTTTCGCATGATTTCACTCCTTAAAAGTTTCATCCAGGTGATTCTCGATCTTTTTAAAGGCGCCTTTAGCAGAAGATCAGTATTTTCCCGCCAGTTTGCCGTCTTCGGGAAGCTCGGCTTTCAAGTGCTCAATGGTATCTGTCTGTATGGTCTGGCGGACATCTTCATCTTTACGCAAGCGGAACCGGTCAACCAACTGCTGCATCTCTTCGGCATGAGACGACAGCTCCTCGCTGGACGCAGCGCTCTCCTCCGAAATGGCAGAATTGCTCTGTACCACCGCCGAGATCTGCTGGATTCCTCTATTGATCTGTTCAATCTGTTCCGTCTCATTCCGTACCGCAGCGGCCACCCGCCGCATATCCCCCACAGCCTGCAGTACCACATCTGTCGTCTGTCCCAGCGTTTGAGAAACGTCTTGTATAATATGGCTGCCGCGCTCCACCGCACTGACAGAATTTTCAATCAGTTGCTTCGTCGCTTTGGCCGCCTGATCCGATTTTCCTGCCAGATTGCGCACTTCGTCCGCTACCACAGCGAATCCCCGGCCCGCTTCTCCTGCACGGGCGGCTTCCACCGCTGCATTCAGCGCCAGAATGTTTGTCTGGAATGCAATTTCCTCAATGGTCTTAATGATCTTCCCGATCTCCAGCGAAGATTCGGAAATCTCATTCATCGCCCGGATTGCCTCCTGCATCCGCTCATTGCTGGTTTTGGCCTGCTCGCCGGCCAAGTTGGCGTTCCGCTCGGCATGATCGGTGGTCTTCGCGTTTTCAATCGAAGCGCCGGAAATCTCATTGATGGTGGCAAACAGTTCTTCCACGGCACTGGCCTGTTCCGCCGCACCCTGAGCCACAGCCTGTGCGCCTGTGGATACCTGCTCGCTTCCCGCAGACACCTGCTGCGCGCTTTCCCGCATCTGATAAAGGACATGGCTGAGCCCCAGATTGATTTTCTCCATAGATTCCAGCATGGATGCAAAGTCCCCGATATAAACCTGAGCAACCTGGGAGTGAATATCAAAATTGCCGTCAGCCATTTCGATCAGCTGTGTATCGATGTCATTCATCATGGCCTGAAGCCCCACCACCATGGTGCGAGTTGCAGACGCCAGAACCTCCGTCTCATCGCCGGTATGGATATCAGGCGCTTCTGTTTTAAGATCACCGCCCGCCAGCAGGGCCAGTCGATCGGCACACGCCCGTACCGGCCGAGAGATTGCCGCGGCCATTCGACTGCCCACTATCAGCGACAACAGCAGCACGGCTGCAATCAACGCAGCGCAGATCATGAGCGTAATATTACTCTGTCTTTCAATCTGCTGTTCAAGGCTGCTTCCCTGTTGCTGATACTCCTCCATCAGCTTGGATAAATCGTTATAAACTGTCAGATACAGGGGGTACAATTCGCTGGACATCCGCTGCTGACCCACCTGCATCGTGTTCTCTCCTACAGAGGCTGTAACACTGCTCAGCGTTTCCTCGGCTTTGGTACGATATTGTTCCCAGGCGGTCATTACTTCGTTATAAAGGCGGATTTCCTCATCATTGCGAACTGCTGTGTGCACCTTTTCCATATCTGCCTCGAACTGATCGAACAACTGTGTCGCGTTGTTCTGAGCCTGGGTCCGGTTCTTTTGATCAAAATAGCTGATCCCGTCATGTACATTGCCATCCGCCCAGACGAAGCATGCAAGAGCCTCTCCAATGTCGCCCTGGGAAAATCCATAGTATGTCAATATTTCCTGATATCTTGAGCTGACCATTTTACTCTGAATCAATCCGGCGACAGCCGATGCGCTGCACAGCAGCGTACATACAAGCAGTGCTGCCGTAATTTTTCCTCTGATTTGCAGGGTTTTCCGCTTTTTCATTACAGGTTTTCTCTTCCTTTTTATTCAAAAATTCACTTGTGCTTGAGTTTGACAACCGTACCTTTCCCCGGATACAGCGTTTTGCCGGTAAGATCTCCGTACCGGCCGCCCCGTACGTCTCCCGCGATCCGGCCGTCAACCAGCGTAATCACACGACGCCGCATCAGGTTGACAAACATGCTGGCGTGGGTGGCCATAATGATCGTGGTTCCCTGACGGTTCATCTCCTGGAGCATATGGAAAATATCCCAGATATTATCCTCGTCCAGATTTGCGGTCAGCTCATCCAGAACCAGAACGGGAGGGCTGTTGATGATGGCTCTGGCCAGTTCCACCCTGCGGCACTCACCAATCGACATTTCGGCAGGATATTTCCATTCATATCCGCTAAGACCCACAATACCCAGCGCCTTCTCCGCCAGCTCCCGCAGCTTTTTTTCGCGGGAAAGCCCGCCCACCCGGGCGGCCATCGTCAGGTTGTCCATTACCGTCCGCCGCCGTATCAGCTGGGACTGCTGAGAGACATAGCCAAAAGCACGCCGGACCTTGCTTCGAAACAGCAGGGCCTGATGCGTGATATTCAACCCGTCAAAATAGACGGCGCCTTCATCAGCACGAATTTGTCCACTGAGCAGCTGCAGCAGCGTGCTTTTTCCGGCACCGCTGCTACCCACCACAAAAATGAACTCACCTTGTCGAATTGTCAGATCAATTTCACTGACAGCTCTGATCCGACGATGTTCCACTTTATAATGTTTTCCCACATTTTCAAGTCGTATGATCGGCATCGTTCCATTCGCTCCCACTTCCGTATTGTATTCGATGGGATTTTCGGTGTCCAATCGACACAATGTTTCCTTTTTCTGTCTCTTCTGTTATAATACAAATTGGGCTTTTTGAAAAGACCAACTATTCCGAAAAGGGGCGGTGAATTTGCGTCGAAGGTGGACATGGAAAAGAACACTTGGCGTTTTTTTACTCGCCGCCGTGTGTATTGGGGGCTCGGAGCTGGTTGCGTGCCGCTTCGCCGATCCCGCACTCTATACGCGTATGGTCTCCCCTGTCCGGCAGCAGGCTGCGGACATGTGGGAAAGTGCACGGACGTTGGCCGGTAACGTGTGGGATCAGGCATCTGATCTGGTGGATTCCGGAGCAGACGGAGATTCTCTGGAGACGGACTCGCCATCCTCTGAAGCGATGATTTCAGGAGATACCCTGAGCGTAGGAACCTCCTCCCTCACCACGCTGACGGAGCGGAACGGCATGGAGATCCTCACCGGAGGGAGCCGGGAAATCGTATATTTCAATCAGGCAGACCCAGCCTGGTGTGATCAGCCGTATGGGAAAGATACCTTGGGTAAATATGGCTGCGGTCCCACCACTTTAGCCATGGTTCTGTGCAGCCTGAGCGATTTGAATACAAATCCCGAGCAAACCGCCCAATGGGCCAGCAAAAACGGGTATTGGGCCAAGCATGGGGGATCGTATTTGTCCATCGTCAACGGTGCAGCCAAAGATTTTGATATCACAGTCGAATCAGATCCCGACTGCGATGTGCAGCATCTGCAGCTGGAGCTCTCCTCCGGAAAGCTGGCAGTCGCGCTGATGAAGGCAGGGCATTTCACAAGCGGCGGCCACTTTCTGCTTCTGCGGGGTGTAACGCTGGACGGCGGGATTCTGGTGGCGGACTCCAACAGCCGGGAGCGGAGTCTGACAGTGTGGGACGCTCAGGTGATTCTGGACGAACTTTCAGGCAGCCGAAGCAACGGTGCTCCGCTGTGGTTCCTCTCTCTTCCCGCCGAGAATTGAGCTCCACAGTCTGCTTTCCGGGAAAAGATCATGTCCCTTTCTGGGACATGATCTTTTTTGCGTGTGTTCGATAGTAGGATTTCTCTCTGCACATCTGCTCACTGACCCGGCGATCCATCTCTACTACCCGTTCCAACAGTCTGTGATTGGCTGCCAGCTGGCCGGCAAGAGC
>QKDF01000212.1 GCA_003245395.1 Clostridia bacterium | reverse complement strand
GCCGGATTTACCAATATTTGTCAAAAACGGCCGGGGAACAAAAAGTTTCCCGGTTTCTTTTTTGTTTTCGACAGATAGTGACTATCTTTTTCAAAGGAATCGTGTAGGATAAGCACTGTCAGAGGCAACCATATGTTGACTGTTTAAGAAAGGATACTACAAAATGCAGAATATCACGAAAGAGTACATACTGCTGTTCAACACCATCACAGACATAAGCGAAGAACTGAGCCG
Organism: Clostridia bacterium; assembly: GCA_003245395.1. GTDB lineage: Bacteria > Bacillota > Clostridia > Oscillospirales > Oscillospiraceae > Oscillibacter. The sequence goes on along the minus strand of QKDF01000212.1, from coordinate 4,494 downwards.
ATTGCAGAATCGCCTTCTTCAGGCGCAGGAACAAGCGGAAGAACTGTACATTCAAAGGCAGGACGGCATAGAAAAATAAAATCTGAATGCCGCGTTCTGCCTGAGCTGCAAAAGAAACCGGCATTTCTCTGCATTTGACGGACGGAAGCGGCAGAAGCCTGCCCACATCAACCTGCATATGAAATAAGCATAGGCCGCCTCTCCGCGGAAAAGCGGAGGGGCGGCCTACCTATCAATATACTTGTGTAATCCCGGTCAGACGGCTTGCTTTTTTCGGGAAGGGGCCAGCTTTTCAACAACGATACACAGTCCCATGGTAATCAGCATATCCGGCAGTGTGCAGCCCACCGGCGTATCCACACCCATCAGGACACGATAGAGCACAAAGCCCACAATCCATAAAAGCAGATTCCGCACGTCCAGACTGCGATTGCCGCTGCTGCGGTGCAGGATGAAAAAGTCAGCGATCTGCACAGCGATCATGGGTGCGAAGACGGAGCCGATCCAATAGAGAAATCCGGTGATGTCATCCATGGGGAACAGGATTGCGCAGAGTGTTCCGATGCCGGTAACGGCCACCGCAACCCATTTGCCCGGCAGACGGCTCCACAGAGACTCAGCTGAGATACCGGCGGACCAGGCGTCCAGGAACGTGGTGGTGACGGTGGAGAGCACCAGAATTATCAGCGCCGCGATGCCCAGACCGGCCTGCAGCATGATCTGCGCAATGTCGCCGCCGCCGGTGTAGATGGCGGCGCCCATGCCGATTACGTACATCCAGCAGGAGACCAGGCCATATACTCCGGCGGAGGCCAGCGTAGCGGTTCGGGGTTTTGCGGCCTCCCGGGTATAGTCGCTAATCAGCGGCAGCCAGGAAAGGGGCATGGCAGCGGCCAGTTCCACTGCCGCGCCGAAGGACAGGGAGTCGTCCGGAGCGGTGACGGCGGCTCCGCCGGTGAAGATCAGGCGGCACAATACCAGCGTCAAAAGCAGCAGAGCGGTCATGGCAATTTTATTGATGAAGCCCAAATTGGTGATCCCCACCAAAATCCAGACCACGATCAGTCCGCCGATGACCAGACTCCAGAGAGCAGGAGCGCCGCCGATGCCCCCGGCGGAAAGGGCTCCGTCGTAGATCATGATGGCTGTCCAGCCCACCAGCTGCAGCACATTTAAAAAAGCAAACAGAAGTCCGCCACGCTGCCCGAAGCTCAGCTTCACTGTCTCCATGGCGCTCAGGCCCGTGCGGCCGCCGATCAGACCGGCCAGATAGAGCAGGGCGCAGCCAATCACATGCCCCAGCAAAATGGCGGCCAGACCTTTTTCCATGCCCAGAGGCGCAAAATATGTACCGGTGAGAATTTCCGCGATGGATACGCCGGCACCAAACCAGATCAGACTGTTCTGAAAAACGGTTGTTTTTTTCATGCCAAGCCCTCCGTTCGATACTCCGGCCGGATGTCAAAGGCGTGATCCATGGGGCCGGAGCCCTTTCCAAGATCCAGCATGGCGTCCAGCGCACCGGAAAGATACGCCTTGGCCCGCTCCACCGATTCCTCCAAAGAAAAGCCCTTTGCCAAATTGGAGGCAATCGCGGAGGAGAGAGTGCAGCCGGTGCCGTGTGTGTTTGAATTGTCGATATGGCGGCCTTGGAACCAGCGAACGGCGCCGTCTTTCCACAGCAGGTCGTTGGCGTCGTTGAGATGGTGTCCGCCCTTGCACAAAACGGCACAGCCGTAAGCTTCCCCGATCATGCGGGCGGCGTTTTCCATATCGGACGGAGCGTGAATGGACACACCGGAGAGCAGTTCGGCCTCCGGAATGTTTGGCGTGAGAATGTCGGCCAGAGGCAGGAGTTCCCGTTCCAGTGTCTCCATGGCGTCCTCACGCAGCAGCCGCGAACCGGAGGTGGCCACCATGACCGGGTCCACCACGATATTCCGGGGCTGATATTGGTGCAGCTTCTCCGCGATCACATGGATCAGCGCGGAGGAGGAGACCATGCCGATCTTCACCGCGTCGGGAAAGATGTCGGTAAAAACCGCGTCCAGCTGAGCGGCAAGGAAGGGAGGTGATACCTCCAGAATGTCTGTGACGCCGGTTGTGTTCTGTGCGGTCAGGGCTGTGACGGCGCTCATGGCAAATACGCCGTTTACCGTCATGGTCTTGATGTCCGCCTGGATACCGGCGCCTCCGCTGGAATCGCTTCCAGCGATTGTCAATGCTGTTCTCATTATATACTCCTTTCATGACAGCCATTGCTTTTCTATAGCGATACAAGGTGGTGCCCCCAATGTACCGCCGGAAACGGCCATGGGCCGAATTTCCCCTATACATAAAAAAGACCCGCAGCTACCCCACGATGGGATTGCTGCGGCAGACGCGCGGTATTTCCCTACGTTGGCATGATCCAAATCAGGTTTCGGGTCGAGACCTCTGAAGTCTCCTCTCAGCCCGCGCACAGCGGACTCCCCATTTTCAATTGTCCTGATTATACGCCCTGCCTGTGAGAAATGCAAGCACAAAGGCTGAATTTCTTTCGCTCAGCTTGACAATGCCTGCCGCCGGTGTCATAATATATCGAAAAAGCAGGGGAGCCGCAGGGCTGAGAGGAAGCAAATGCTTCGACCCGTTGACCTGATTTGGGTAATGCCAACGTAGGGAGCACAAAGTTGTTCAAAGCGGAGGCAGTTTGTGCCCCGCTTTTTTGTTTGCATGGAGAGGAGATGGCAGAATTCGGCACCCGGCTTTGGGCCGGGGACGGACGGAGGGGGAGCGCCCTGCGGGCCGTGCCGGGACAACAGAATCAGCAGCGATGGGAAGCCGTGTTCCGGCGTGAGAGGAGGCCAGGGAGCCTCGACCGAGTCCCGCGGGAGAAGTGCACCCTGCGGGAGCATCCCCGAAAGGGAGACGCTGCAAGGGTTCTCCCTGCCATTTTTAAAAAAGGAGCTCTTTTTATGAAACAGACAAACTACACAAAAAAGCTGGCTTTGGCCGGCGTTCTCTGCGCTGTCGCCGTGGCGGGCAGCCTGATCTCCTTTCCCGTGCTGGGCAGCAAGTGCGCCCCCGTACAGCACATGGTCAACATTATCTGCGCGGTGTTTTTGGGGCCATGGTACGGCCTGGGAGTTGCCTTCACGGCAAGCCTGCTGCGCAATCTCATGGGTCTGGGCAGCCTGATGGCGTTCCCCGGCAGTATGATCGGCGCTCTGCTGTGTGGTCTGGTTTACCGGAAAACAAGCAATCTGCCTGCGACCCTTCTGGCCGAAGTATTCGGCACCGGCGTCATTGGCGGTTTGTGCGCCTATCCTGTGGCCACGCTCTTTATGAATGTAGATGCCGCTGCCGTGGCATTCTATGCGTACATCATTCCCTTCCTGATTTCCACGGTGGCCGGCTCCATATTGGCGGGGGCGCTGGTTCTCGCTCTGAAAAAATCCGGGGCGCTGGGGTCCATGCGCTCCGCGTTGGAGAAGTAAAACGCGGCTTGTTCCCGGGGCTGGATCGTGCTACAATCAGAGGAAAAAGCAAGGATGGATGCACGATGAGACTACAGGGTGCCATTTTTGATATGGACGGGACGTTGCTGGACTCTATGCCGATTTGGCAGTCGCTGGGGTCAGAGACGTTGAGCCGGAGGGGTTATTTGCCCGAGCCGGGGCTGGACGACAAGCTCAGAATCATGAGCCTGCGCCAGTCCGCGGAATACTGCAAGGCCCACTATGATTTGCCCGAGGCCGTGGAGGAGATCATGGCGCAAACCGACGCCATGGTGGATGATTTTTACCGCAGTCAGGTGACTGCCAAACCGGGGGTGGATCGGTTTCTGTCGCTCCTGAAAATGCAGGGCGTATGGATGTATATCGTGACTGCCACTGACCGTGCGCAGGCGGAGGCCGCGCTGGAGCGCACGAAGCTGCGGGATTATTTTCGAGGGATCATCACCTGCACGCAGGCGGGCATTGGAAAAGATGACCCGGAGATTTTTGAAATGGCCATGCGGCGTCTGCGCTCCAATAAAAGGGATACGGTGGTATTCGAGGACAGCCTGTATGCCATCCGCACCGCAAAAGCAGCTGGATTCCGTGTGGCGGGCGTCTATGACCCGTTTAACGAGGCGGATCAGGGCGCAATCCGGGAAGAAAGTGATTACTATATCCACTCCTTTGAAGACTGGACCAGGGTGGAATAACGGTATTTCCCCGGACGGATAAAAAAGGGCCGTCTGCCAGAGGCAGGCGGCCCAAGCGGGTGGGATATTGGAAAGCTTCCTCTCTGATAGTATCGCATCCTCCGGAAAATGACAAGGGGGCGCTTTTGACGAAAAAGCACCAGTTTTGTCGAAAGCGGACAAACTCCCATAAATGTGAAGCAGCAAACCTGCCGCAGGGAATCTCCCATCGGAGATCCCGGCGGCAGGTTTGCTGTCCGGGAATTTTGCTAAAAGGCGCAAAAGGTCGAAAAACCAAATAAAACCATCTATAATTAACGAAA
>QKDF01000007.1 GCA_003245395.1 Clostridia bacterium | reverse complement strand
GGACGCCCTTGATGTCGGAAATTTTCTCCGCATGCTGCCGGGCTTTCATCTCGGCCAGCTTGGCACGGAGCATTTTCATACAGTTGTCCCGGTTCTGGAACTGGCTGCGCTCCGTCTGGCAGGCCACCACGATACCGGTGGGAAGGTGGTTCAGGCGGACGGCAGACGAGGTTTTGTTGATGTGCTGGCCGCCCGCGCCGGAGGAACGGTAGACCTGCATCTCAATGTCCTCCGGCCGGATCTCAATCTCACCGTCATCCGGAATATCCGGCATGACCTCAATGGCCGCAAAAGAGGTCTGGCGGCGGGCATTGGCGTCAAAAGGAGAGACCCGAACCAGGCGGTGAACACCGTTTTCGCTCTTTAAAAGGCCGTAGGCGTTGTCCCCTTCGATGGAGATGGTGGCAGATTTGATCCCCGCCTCGTCACCGTCCTCGTAGTCCAGAATCTGATACTTGAAATCATGCCGCTCTGCCCACCGGGTATACATCCGGTAGAGCATCTCGGTCCAGTCCTGGGCCTCAGTCCCGCCCGCGCCGGCATGGAAGGTCAAAATGGCATTATGGCTGTCATATTCCCCGGAGAGCAGCGTGGTAAGCCGCGTCTCGGAGATCTCCATTTCCAGCTTCGCATAGCCCTCCCGCAGCTCCGGAAGAAGGGTATCGTCCTGTTCCTCCATGCCCATCTCGCAAAGGGCTTTCAGATCCTCCCAGACGGAAATCATCTTCTCATGACGGGCAAGCCTGTTCTGCAGGCGTTTGAGTGTCTGCTGCACCTTTTGGGAGCGCTCCAGATCATTCCAGAAACCATCTTCATTCGTCTGGGCTTCCAGCTTTTTCGCTTCGCTCCGGGCACCATCGATATCCAGCGCGGCGGAGAGTTTATCCAGTTCCGGCCCCAGTGCGGTCAGTTTTTGCTTATACTCGTCATATTCGATCAAAGCCATGGCATATTCTCCGTTCTTGTTGATTTGTCAGCAATCTTATATTGTACAGAAGGATTTGAACTTTGTAAAGGGATTTTTCCGAGGATTTTGCGCATTTTTGCATGTTTCTAACCCGTATTGTTTCCAAAATAACATCTGCGGGCATCAGTCCTTCCGATTTCTCACGTCCAGTTCGCGCAAAGACTCCATAGCCTCTTCGTATTCTCTGGCACTGGCAGTCGGGTTTCCACGCAGAATCCGCATGGATTTGCGATAGGTACGGGCCGTCCTTGTCCGGATTGCCGCCTCCCGATCCCGCATCTGCTCCAGCCCGGCTTGAATTTCGGCCCGGCGCTCGGCCAGTGCTTCGATGGGAAGGGTGTCACCCAGCTTTCCCCGGTATTCCTCCAGCGCAGAGACGATGTTCTTTGTCGCCCGCAGCTTGGCAGAACTGATCACACGCAGGGATTCCTCCAGCGCTTCCTCGCGCCGCAGCCGCCGCTGCGCCCGGGCTTGATTGCGCTGGGTACGCTGGGCCTCCAGCTTATCCTGCAATAAAATCCGCTCCACCTGGGTACGATCACGGAACTTCTGCAAATCCTCTTCCGCAAATGCGGAGATGACCTCCACCCGCCGGGCCAGACGCCGCAGTTCTTCGTTCTCCTCCGTCAGCCGGGTAAGCATCTCCCGCAGATCCATGGCCGCCTGGAAAGACCGAACCGCATCCACCGTCACAGCCATCGCCAGCACCAGCGTCAGCGGAGGCATCAGCGCCGCCGGAAGCCGTTCCACCAGCCGGACAACAGGCGGGTGGACAACCCGAACCAAAAGCAGCGAAAACGCACCCCAGGCCAGCGAACTGCTCAGGCAGATATAGCCGTTGAGCTGAAACCGCTGATGAGAATAGTCCCAATATCGCACCTTGAACAGGCTCTCCATGGCCGCTCCGGTGGCATATTCCAGCGCGGTGGCTGCCGCCATGCCGAACAAATACACCAGCCACAAGTTGTTCTGTACCCGAATGGTCGCAATCAGAATGATCAGCGCCCCGAAGCCATAGATTGGCAGCAGCGGTCCATGGAGAAATCCACGGTTGACCCAGTGGCGTTTCCGCATGGAAACATAGCCGGATTCCCACACCCAGCCACAAAAACAATAGAATATGAAAAACAGGACCCATTGGTCCAGGGAATAGCCGCTCATGGGTAGGCCTCCTGTCGAAAAATGCTAATGGATTATTGGATAGTTTACCCCGAAATTTGCCGGGACGCAACTGCTGAATTCATATGTCGGACTCCTTCGGTTGCGTACATTGGAATAATATGATAAAACTATTGATGTTGATTAAAAAACAGCCGCAGAAATACAGGAAAGGGAGGAGGGCACATGTCTTTGATCATGCTTCTGGGGGTTGCCGCCGTGATCGTCATCATTGCAATCATTGCCATTACAACCCGATCCCGGTGAAAAATGGAGCACGGCCCAGTGCCGTGCTCCATCTTTGCGTTTTGCGCGCCCTGGATCAGAGCAGGTTATAGAGAATCTTCGCCATCTGTCCCCGGGTAATATTGGCATTGGGGCGGAAGGTTGAATCCTCATAGCCGCTGATGACCCCCTGCGCCAGCATGGTCTGGATATAATAGGTGGCATAGGCCGGGATCGTCCCCTGATCGCTGAAGCCCAGAGCAGACTGGGCGTAGCCCCTGGACTGCGTCCGGCCGATCATGGTGGATGCCTGGGCCCGGGTCAGGCTGCTGCCGGGATAGAAGTACAGCTTTCCGTTCACCTGAGAACCGTTGATGATACCCAGCGTGTAAAGGGTCTTAATGGCGGTTTGCGCATAGTCGGAGATGTCCGCGCTGTCGGCAAAGGGCAGCGTCACGGAATCGTATTGGCTGCCGTCCAGGCCCAGATAGCGATAGAGCATGACGGCGAACTGCTGGCGGGTGATGCTCTGGTTGGGTCGGAACGTGCCGTCGTCATAGCCGGTGGTAATGCCCGCGGTCTTCAGCCAGTCCACATAGTTCTTGCCCCAGTAATCCGTGGTATCCGTGAAGACAGGCTCGGTATTGGCAGAGGCTATGTCGCAGGACGCCCGGCCAATATTGCCGGAGGCATCCTTCACGGTTACCGTGACCCGGTGGGCGTTGGTATCAGAGATTGGCAGAGTGGCCGTGAGCGCTCCGGTAGAGGCGTCATAGTTAAAAGGCACCGCCTGCCCGTCACAGGTGACGGATACGCCGCTCTTGGCCGGAATCGTGTCTCCCGTATCCGCAATTGCGGCGGTGAGTGCCGTCCCGGAGACGGAAGCAGTCACAGTAGGCGCTGTGGTATCCACAATGGAATTGTAGGAGGCCACAATCTGATCCAGGTACAGCGTCCCTGTAGGTGCGGGATAATAGACGTTGTAGGAACCGTCCTCCAATTGCTCAACCTGCGCGGTGCCCGCCACTTTAACACCGGCAAAGGAGGCCGTTCCGGCAGGCAGAGGCAGGGAAACCTGTTTCCAGCCGGTAAAGTCCAGCGTCCCGGCACTGATTTCGGAGGTGCTGGAGCCATCGGAAACCAGAACAGACAGTGTATTTCCGGAATTATCACCGTAAACCCAGAGGTTCAGGAGCGTATAGGCGCTGCCGATGGCCAGAGGATTGTCAAGAATCCAGGTGGCGGTACCGTCAGCCCCCAGTGTGTATGCCAGCGCGCCGGACTGGCGGCCGTATTTCACATAAGCCGTATCCGTATTCACCGTCATCGCCGCGCCGTAGCTATAACTGGTGGCAGCCGGAGTGCCGGACTCAAAGTCCGTCAGCGTGGACAGGGGAACGGTTGAGACGGTGATCGCGACGCTTGCGCTCTTGCCGCCGGCAGAGACCGTCAGGGTCCCGGTACCTGGTATGGATGCAGTGAACTTTCCTGTGGAATCCACGGTACCGATGCCACCGGAGACCGTCCATTTGAAAGCTGTCGCGTCGGCCTTGAGCGCCAGGTGCTGATAGACTGCGGAAGCGGTAAGAGAAACGGAACCGCCGGGCGTTACCGTCAGGCTGGACACTGCCGCCGAGCCGTTCTTTACCGTAATCGTATCAGGCGTGGTCACGGCATACACAGTGGTGGAGCCGGTCTTGCCGCCGCCTGTGGCGGTCACGGTGACAGAACCGCCGGAGGCCGGCGTGGTCAGGACGTTTCCGCTGAGAGTTCCGGCGCTGGCACTGAGGGTATAACTGCTCCCGCTCATGGGGATGTAGTTGGTATCCACCGCGGAGGCGGAAATCTGCACGGTGCTTCCCGCCAGAACATATTGATTGTCGGCTGAGACATAGTAGTGATCCAATACCCCGGAGGATTGGTTGGCAGCCACCAGGAAAATCTGGTTGCTCACGGCCCGCTCACTTCCGCCGGAGGGCTGATTCACCGTCTGCGCAGCGGTGGCATCAGGTTCCGTGACCGTCAGCGTGGTGGACCCGCCGCCGTCCAGACACAATGCCGTGGTGCAGCCCAATTCCACCAGCCGCTCCGCTACCTGGGTCATGGTGGCGCCGATGGAGTATCCGGCCTGCCGCCCGTCGATGGTATAGAACACCAGTGTTCCGTCCGCCTTCTGCCCAACCGCGGTACGGGGATTGGCCCCCGTTGGGAGCCCGGAAACCACTGCGCCGTTTTCCACCAGAGAGTACAGGGCACCCAAACCATACTGCACATCATTCCACTCCTCGCTTGCAGCAGAAGTACTGACGGTGATGGTAGCCCCTACGGGGATATTCTTCAGCGCATCGGTATAGTACGAATTGGCCGAGTTGTTGGCCGTGAGAACC
>QKDF01000069.1 GCA_003245395.1 Clostridia bacterium | reverse complement strand
AGGCAGGAACCCAACATTCAGACATTCAAAATCCACATTAGGCCGTGACTGAGTTCGTGATAAAGTCCCTGGTGTCGTATCCGGTGCTGTCTCCCGCATAGAACGTCACAGTCGCTCGATAGGTTTTTCCTGCAGTACCCTGATATGTAATTGTATTGGTGTAAAAAGCGCTGTCAGTATCAAGAAGGCTGGATGTTGTAGACGAATAATAGTACTTAACAGATGCCCAAGAAGATCCAACTTTCTCCTGAACCACAATTTTACTTGCTCCAATCTGTGTCATACTGGCATAGGAAGAAACCGTATAGCTAATATCAATTTTTCCACTTCCACTTGTACCAACAACGGCGCCATAATATGACAGATATTCGCTCGCTTCAATATTCATTTCAGTTGCATTGGCCGCTACCAAACAAAATGTCATTGCAAGAACCACAGTTATGATACGGGCAAATATTTTTTTCATAATTTTCTCACCTTTCGTAAATAGAATCTATCATTTTTTCAATTTCTGTTTTAGTCAATTGCCCTGACATAGTATAAATCGCTAAATCGTCTGTCCAGATTGCCTGCACTGTGTTTATATTCGATATAATGTAGTGAATAACTCCTCCCTTTTTATATTGAATCACTGCATTGCCATCCTTCTCATATATTGCTGGGTCATTTTCTTGCGCAGCGAGCATACGAACAGAAAAAGTAAAAGATTCATCCTCATTTTCATACAGAGAATAAATAATAGTCGTGTTCTGCATCTGTGAGACGCTTAGCTGGCTTAGTGAAAAGCCCGCCGGCCACCATGACGGAATTGTATTCGCTGAAACACCATTATCTTCCAACGCATCAGACAGTGAGGCGTATTGGGTCTTTGCATCCGAACTATCCGCGTTCGCGCTGCTATTTACAGATGCAGCGGGCTCCCTGTTTTCCATGACTTCCGTACTGTTCGTCAAATGGAAAGTTTCTTCCGTCCATGTCCCGATCAGCTTGAAAAGATTGATACCGGCCGCCTGTGCAGCAAGCATCAAAAGATTGGAGGTGGGAGCCATCTACGGTATCCCAATCCAATCTTTTGCTATGTGGCTTCACAAGAACCTTGCGCTGATTTTAAATCTACTGCAAGCTGGTTTTCCCACGGCCCATCATTCTTTGCGTCTCTATAAACAAAGAAAAAGCGTGGAACGTTTTAAACTCGCTCCACGTTTTCTTATCTAAACTTTTATTATCCGATCAGCCGCTGAAAAAATGAATGCGGACTTCAAAACATCTTCAACTGCTGGTGTAATTCCTCGTTGGTCAGCTCGCCACAATCCGTTTGCTCCTTCAAATTCCGGGCCTTTGCCACCGCAGCGTTCCACTCATCCGCGCTGATTTTGCCTCTCTGCTTTCTTGCCTTCAGCCGATTGTAGGCTTTTGCATATTCCCGCTGGGAGGGTGTGGCGAAAGCCCGTTTCTTTGCTTCCTTCCGGTGCGCCCCCACCTTACGGCAGGCGCGTTCTGTTACGCCCGGCGCAAGGTTATTGCAGTAGCAGATGTTGTAGCCTGCGGTCAGCAAAAAATATCGTCCGCAGTTGTGACAACGGCGTGGGGCGTTGCCCGCCATCAGCCCGCGGTAAAAATCCATATACAGGAAATGCAGGAGATACGAGAATTCGGCCCGCTCTGCCAAAACAGTCCTGTCATGCTCTGTCGAATGCGCCATCGAAACAAACTTGATTTCCATCGGAAAACTCTGCTCAAAAAGATCTGCGTTAAAGATTTCCCCCGCTGCCTACATATCTGCAAAGTACCGTGCGTAAGCCGCCGCATAGGTTTCGACGCTTCTCCGTTTCAACGGTTCGAGGTACAGCTCGAGTATTGCGGTGACCTGACCGCGAAAGGTGAAGAGGCTTTCAGGGATATATTTCAGTCCGTTCAGAAACTTTTGGAGCATCGCGTGTCCCTCCAAATTCGCATCCTGTACCTCAGCTCACTTCTCATGGTCGGAAAAAAGAAGCAGGAAAAGATGATACGATATTTCCAAATCCATTTTCAATTCCCAGTAAAGCGGCAATGTAAAAACCAAATCCCAGACAGCGTTCAGCAGCTCCTGCGCGGAGCGAGCGGCGCTGTCTGTTTTTTCTTGGAACAGCGTCTGCACGGCGGGCATCAGGGCGCCGATGCAACGGTCAAGCTCCGTCAACGCCGCCCCGTTCAGATTCAAAATGTTGGTAGTACATTATCCCAGCGGAAATGATTTGCCACTTACAAACACCTCGCCCTTACCAAAGAGGACGGAAAAGCAATCAAACGAGTCTGTCATAGCTTTGTGCCCCCCCGTATCCGATAGAGATTTGAGATTTGCCCATCCCCGCCCTGATCTATTGAAACGCACCACTATTTCTGTTACGTTCAGTATACCGGATAGATAATATAAAATCAATCTTGGTAGAAAGGAGGATTAACATGAAAGAATCTATTTTCAAAAGCTACGCCGAGTTGCCGCTGTTTCTAAAAGCGGCAACGGTGGCGAGATCTCCGTCTACTCCTACCTTCTGTATTTAGAGAACGGTAAAACGTATCAGTGCTGGCCCAGCTACAAAACGATTGGCAAGGCGATGGACATGAGTCAAAACACGGTGCGGAAGTATGTGCTGAGCCTTGAAGACAATGCGCTGATCGCCACTGAGCCGACAACCGTCTTCACCAAGTCCGGCATGAAGCGCAACGGCAGTCTGCTCTATACCATCCGCCCCATTCAGGAGGCTCTGGATTTGTTCTACGCCCGGCAGATGGTGAGGGTGGAGACGGGAGCAGCAAAACAGCGTGTCGCCGAGAAGCTCTCCAAGCTCGCCCGTGTCAGCCCCCGTGAACCGCTGAGTGGGCCTTTGGAGCGTACGGCGAGTCCCAGTCCCACCGAGGACGGATTGGACGGAATTGAGGCCGTTTCGGGCGAGGAAAGTCGGACGAAAGAAAAAGCGGGATAACCGCCACCCGCGCAGCTTCCCTCCGCACAGGCAGCGGGTGCGGGGCGCATATCTTACTCCCTTAGGGAGTGACAAGTTTCGCCTTTGTGGGCAAGCCCGCACCCCTTTCAGTCGCAAGCACTTCTGCGAAAGCGCCAAACAGTCTGATGCGGTTCTGAAATGCGAAAACCTCCCGCCAAAATTGGCGGGAGGTGGAAGATACGATTTACAACATAAAGAAACCAAGCCCTTTTCGTTCGTGTCCTTCGTCCTGGGAAAGCTCCATAGAACGCTCCCAAGTCTTCACGGTCTGCGCTTCAAAAAAGGTGACGAGGTCATCGAGGGTTTCCTGCTCATCGTATTTTTGTAGCGCGGCATAATAAATGCTCTTGTCTTCATCGTAAATGATCATGGGCGGATAGTCGTTGATCATCAGCCAGTAGTTGAGTAGCGTCCGACCGACACGCCCGTTGCCGTCGGCAAAGGGGTGAATATTTTCAAACCGCGCGTGGAGATATGCTCCGGCCTTCAACGGAGCTTGCGCGCCAATGGAGTTGACCTCCTCGATCAGCTCCGTAAGGTCGCCCTCTACCTCATCAGGTTGGGAGCCGACCTCGTTCACGCCGGTGACGTAATCGTGTTTCTTGAATTCACCGGGGCGTTCGCTGTTGACCACATACTGGCGCTCGTCGTAGGTTCCCTCGGTGAGGACACGATGAATATCGAGGATCAGCGGGATCGACAACGGCTCGCGCGCGGCGATCTTTTCACGGAGGAACTCATAGCAGGTCTTCTGGTTCTGCTGTTCAAACAGGGCGCGGGTGCTGCCGGTGTAACCGACCACCTTACCGTTCTCAAAAATCTCCCGTGTGTCGTGGTAGGTAACGTCCGGGTTTTCAATCTTGCCGGAGTTGAACGCAAACAGGATGCGAAAGCTGTCCAGCCGCAGATCTAAATCCTCGGTGGTTTTTACATTCCACTCCTGCCACTGTTGCACAGCAACATCATATTGGCTCATAGCCTCGCCCCCCGTTTTGAGTTGATATGATTATACCACAACTTCTCGCAAAACGGGAAAAAACTTGTCGATATAGAAACGGAAGATCTTCCAAAATCTGCGCTGCATAAACAAAGAAGAACGCCGCGGCGACAGTCGTACTGGCAATTGATAACTTTCTGATAACTCAGACCAGAACGCATGCCTGCCAAGGTTGTCACCATCAGCGAGAACACCCGCTCCAACTTCCAAGGCTACCTTGACCGGAGCATATACCCGGCGCTTGGTGACCTCAAAATGCCGGACATCACGCCGGCCAATATTTCCGCCCTGCTGCTTTCCATTCAGGCAGATGGGAAGGCACACGCCACGGTTATCAAGTGCTATACCATCCTCCACAGTCTCTTCAAGATGGCCTATATGGCCGATGCGATCCCACGTAACCCCATGGACAAGGTAGAGCGCCCAAAGCCTCGGAAGGACGAAACGCAGACTACCGTTGAGGCATGTACCATTGATGAGCTGCGGCATATTCTGCAATGCCTTGACCAGGAGCCGCTGAAATGGCAGGCGCTGATCCGGCTGCTGATGGATACGGGGATCCGGTGTGGAGAGTGCTGCGGCCTCAAATGGAAAGACGTAGACTTCCAGGCCAACACCATCACCGTCACCGGGAATCTCTGCTACACCCCACAGAAGGGAATCTATCTGGACACGCCGAAGAATAGCAAGCCCCGCGTCGTTGACGTTGATCCCGTTGTAATTACACTCCTGAAGTCGCTGCGGAACGAGCAGGCCGACCGGGCAATCAGTGCCTATGTGTTCACCCAGGACGACAG
>QKDF01000043.1 GCA_003245395.1 Clostridia bacterium | reverse complement strand
GAATGGCTTGCGCGGCAGCGGGCGCTGCTGCAGCCGAAGGTGATTGTATGCCTGGGGCGCATCGCCGCCAAGGAGATCATCCGGGAGGAGTTCAAAATCACCGCCGAGCATGGCAAGTGGTTTGAAAAGGACGGCGTGGCCATGACCGCCATCTATCACCCGGCGGCACTGCTGCGGGACCCGTCAAAGCGGCCGGAGACCTTTGAGGATCTGAAGTCCATTCAGGAAAAGGTGCGCCAGCTGTGCCCGAATACGCGGGCAGACTGGAGAGCGCAGGCATAGAAAAAAGCGGACGGCAGCTGCCGTCCGCTTTTGTTATGTCTGAAAATTTTACTCCATGGAAATGATATAGTAGTACACAGGCTGTCCGCCGGAGAGCACCGCCACCTCGGCGTCCGGGCAGGCGGTCTCGAAGATCTGAGCGGCCTTGTGGGCGTCTTCCTCCGAAACATCCTCGCCGAAGTATACGGAGATGAAGGATGCATCCCGCTCCACCGCGTCCGCGGCCAGCTTTTCCAGCAGGGCGTCGATGGTGGCGTCGGTGCCGAACAGCTTGCCTTCCTCCAGCGCCAGATAGTCGCCTTCCTTGATCTCGAAGCCGTCGAAATCGGAATTCCGGGCGGCATAGGTGATCTGAGCAGTGGTGACGGCAGAGAGCGACTCGGTCATGGCGTCGGTGATGGTCTGTGCCTCTTCAGCCTCGAAATCCACATTCATCATGGCGGTGATGCCCTGAGGTACCGTCTTGCTGGGGATGACGACAACGTTTTTTTCCGTCAGGTCGACGCACTGCTGTGCGGCCATGATGATATTGCCGTTGTTGGGCAGGATAAATACCGTCTCGGCGGGGATTTTGTCCACACCCTCCAGCAGGCTCTCCGTAGAGGGGTTCATGGTCTGCCCGCCGGAGACCACGCCGTCCGCGCCCAGATCCCGGAACACGGAGGCCAGTCCCTCACCGGCGCACACGGCCAGGAAGCCGTATTTTTTCTCCGGCGCGGCCACCTTGTGGGAATCCGGCTCGTCGTCTTCCAGATCGTCCACGCTCTGGGCCTTTTTGCCCGCGGCCAGATCATCGTACTGGGTACGCATATTTTCGATCTTGGCCAGCTCCAGCGTGCCGTATTTCTGGGCCTCGTTCAGGGCGCTGCCGGGGATGTTGGTATGGACGTGAACCTTGAAGGCCTCGTCGTCCTCGCCGATGACCAGACTGTCGCCGATGCTGTTCAGATAGGTGCGCAGCGGCTCCAGGGATTTCTCCACCGTCTTGCGCACGATAAATACCGTATCAAAGGCAAAGGTAATTTCCTCGGCGGAAAAGACGTTGAAATTTGCTTTCTCTTCTTTCGCCTGGGATGCGGGTTCTTCCACCATCTCGGGCATGGGTTCGCCCCGCAGCTCGGCGAGCATTCCCTCCAGAATCAGCAGATAGCCCTTGGCGCCTGCGTCCACCACGCCCGCTTTTTTCAGGACGGGGTTCATATCGGTGGTCATGGCCAGTGTTTCGTAGCCCACCTTCAGGGCCTCCTCCAGTACCACGATGATATCGGATTCCTCGGCGGCGGCCTCCACGGCCCGCTTGGAGGCCAGGCGAGAGACAGTCAGAACTGTGCCCTCGGCGGGCTTCATCACCGCCTTATAGGCGGAGGAGACGCCCTCCTGCATGGCGGCGGCGAAGGCGGCCGCGTCTGCGCAGTCCAGACCCTTCAGGCCCTTGGAAATGCCCCGGAACAGCAGAGACAAGATGACGCCGGAGTTGCCCCGGGCACCCCGCAGCAGGGCGGAGGCGGTGACGGAGGCGGCCTGGTCGATGGTCTTGGGATCAATTTTGCACAGCTCCGTCACGGCGGTGGCGATGGTCATGCTCATATTGGTACCCGTGTCGCCGTCGGGCACGGGAAAAACGTTTAAGTCATTGATGGCCTGTTTCTGGGCCGTGACGCCGGCAGCGCCGTGCAGCACCATTTGTTTAAAAAGGGCGCCGCTGATCTGTTCGTTCATACTTGTGTATCCTCCCTCGGCCGTCACAGAGTCATGGAGTCGACACACACATCGACCGCCTTGACTTCCACGCCGGTATTCTTTGTGACCACATACCGCACCTCGCTCATGATGGAGCGGCAGACCGCCGGAAGGTTGACGCCATTTTCCACAATGATGTGGAGTTCAATGGAGATGGTATTGTCGTCGTTATACGTGATGCTGACGCCCTTGCTCATGGCTTCACGGCGCAGCAGATGAACCAGTCCGTCGGTCATGGAGCGGTATGCCATGCCCTTGACGCCGAAGCAGTTGGTGGCAGCCATGCCGGTGATGTTGGAGAATACGGCACTGCTGACGGATATTTCACCCCGGTCGGATTTGAATTGAATCATCAGAACCCTTTCCTTTCGCGTATTCACTCGGGGGAAAGGCTCCTCTGCCTTCCCGTTTCCCTATTTTCACATTTTGCGGCCTTTATTATAAATGATTTTGCGTAAAAGCACAAGAGCAAAAAAGGGCGCCTGGCCGTACAGCTCTGTAAAACGGGCATTTGTATGGAAAGATGCCGCCTTTTCGGTGCCTGAGATGGGCCGGCCTGCTTTTAGGATGTGCTTTATGCGATTTCATATTGAAAAAAACTCTGGTTTGCCGTAGAATAGCTTGGAACATGACGCAAGCCGCCTCCCACAACGGGGCGGAGTAAAGGGGAAACGCTGTGAAAAAGGGAACACTGTATGTATTGTTTTGCTATATTTGCTGGGGATTGCTGGGGGTTTTCTGGAAGAGCCTCGGCGGCGCGGACGCGATGTATGTGCTGGCGGCGCGGATTTGCTTCTCTCAGTTGGTGATTGTCCTGCTGCTGGCGGCCCGCCGCGGCTGGGCCGATGTGTGGAAGATGCTGCACGACGGAAAAGAATGGCTGTGGCTGACGGTCGCGGGCGTGCTGATCTGCGCCAACTGGGGCGTTTATATTTGGGCA
Source organism: Clostridia bacterium (assembly GCA_003245395.1). Lineage (GTDB taxonomy): Bacteria > Bacillota > Clostridia > Oscillospirales > Oscillospiraceae > Oscillibacter. The sequence continues at coordinate 1,832 of QKDF01000043.1, read as the reverse complement.
GTCAAAAATGGACACATGATCGACTCCAGCCTGGCGTATTACATGACGCCGCTGCTGACGCTGCTGATCGGAACTTTGTTTTTCCGGGAGCGGCTTTCCCGCCTGCAGTGGGTTTCCGCGGGGATCATTCTGTCGGGCCTGATTGTCACGATGGTGCGCTTCGGGCACTTCCCCTGGATCGCGGTGGTAATCGGCGGGTCGTTCGCCCTGTACAGCACCGTAAAAAAGAAAATCCGCTGTGCGCCCATTGTCTCCATGTTCATGGAGACGGCGGTGCTCACGCCCTTCGCCCTGGTATTCGTTGTGGTGATGGAGTCCCGCGGCACCGGCGCTCTGGGTATCCTGACCGGGTGGCAGATGGTACTGCTGAGCATGACGGGCGTGGTGACCACTATTCCGCTGCTGCTGTTCGCGGAGGGGATCAAGACCACCCCCATGAGCCTGTCGGGCATTTTGATGTTTATCAATCCCACGCTGCAGCTGCTGCTGGGCGTCGCATTTTACCACGAGGAATTCACCGCCAACCACGCCATTTTGTTTGCGTTTGTGTGGACAGGCCTGGCCCTGTTCCTGATCGCCGGCGCACGGGAGCGGAAAAAAGAACTGGCAAAGGAGAACGCGCCATGCGTGTAATTACCGGAACGGCCCGTGGCCGACGATTGAAGGAGCTGGAGGGTATGGATACCCGCCCCACCACAGACCGGGTCAAGGAGGGTCTGTTCAGCGCCCTGCAGTTTGAAATAGAGGGACGCCGGGTGCTGGATCTGTTTGCCGGCACCGGGCAGCTTGGCATTGAGGCACTCTCCCGGGGAGCGGCCTCCTGTGTATTTCTGGATCACCGGCCGGACGCGGTCAAGCTGATTCGGGAGAACCTGAAAATTACAGATTTGACCGATCGGGGCCGGGTGATCTCCGGGGACGCAATGGAGTATCTGCAGTCCCTGCGGGAGAAATTTGACCTGATTCTGCTGGACCCGCCCTATGCCGCGGGTCTGCTGGAACCCGCCTTGTCCCACGTCGCCCGGTACGACCTGCTTGCCCCCGGCGGCATCCTGGTGGCAGAGGCTCCAGCGGAAAAGACGCTTCCCTCCCTGGCTCCGCCTTACGGCGTTTCCCGCGTGTACCGCTACGGAAAAATCGGACTGACGGTTTACCGCCGGGGAGCCGACGGGGAAAAAGGGGAGAGGGCTGAATGAAAACAGCGATCTGTTCGGGCAGCTTCGATCCCATCACCCTGGGGCATCTGGACATCATCCGGCGGGCTGCCGCCTGTTTTGACCGGGTGTGGGTTTGTGTCAGCCCCAACGCTGAAAAGAGGAGTCAGATGTTCGCACCGGAGGAAAAGCTGCTTCTGGTTCGGACTGCCATTGGGGAACTGCCCAACGTTTCAGCCGAGCTGTGGCCGGGACTGCTGGCAGACTACGCCGTCGCCCACGATGCCGACGTGATCGTTCGGGGCGTGCGGGATTCCTCGGATTTTAACCTGGAGTTTCAAATGGCCCGCATCAACGGCGGGCTGCGGCCGGGGCTGGAGACGGTGCTGCTGCCCGCAGCAGCGGAGTATCAGCACTTCAGTTCCTCCATGGTGCGGGAGATGATTCGCTACCGTCAGCCGCTGGAACGCTATCTGCCGGCGTCCGTTGTGCCGCTGGTCCATGAATTGAGAAGGAAAGAGGAGAGTGAGTCCCATGGCAAATAACAATGATGTCAATCGTCTGATCGACATGATCTACGAACGGGTGGAGGACGCCAAGTCCCCCGCGCTCAAGCCCAATATGAGCATGGTGGACCGGGACGAGCTGCTGGATCTGCTGGACGAACTGCGGGCTCAG
>QKDF01000226.1 GCA_003245395.1 Clostridia bacterium | reverse complement strand
GTAAATACGGCGGGATTCTGCTCTCCCTCATGAAGATGAACCGAATTTTCCCCGTGGATCGGAAAAACCAGACCATCACCTGCGAACCCGGTGCCCTGCTGCTGGACGTGCAGGCCGCGGCCGCGGCGGAGGGGCTGTTCTATCCGCCCGATCCCGGCGAAAAGACCGCCACCATCGGCGGCAACGTCATCACCAACGCCGGCGGCATGAAGGCGGTGCGCTATGGCCTGACCCGCGACTTCGTCCGCTGCGTGGAGGCGGTGCTGCCCGACGGAGCCATTGTGAACTTCTCTTCCAACGTGGTGAAAAACACCACTGGCTACGATGTGAAGGATCTGACCATCGGCTCGGAGGGGACGCTGTGCATCCTGACCCAGGTGACGCTCAAGCTGCTGCCGGCCCCCAAGTGCACCTGCACATTGGTGATGCCTTTCCCCACGCTGGAGGAGTGCGCCGACATGGTGCCCTGCGTGCTGGATCTGCCTTTCACCCCCACCGCCATTGAATTCCTAGAGCGCGAGCTGCTGGAGATCGTGGAGCGGACGCTGAACAAACCCTTCCCGGTGCCCCAGGGCGGAGCGGTACTGATCGTGATGTACGACGCCTCCAACCGGGAGGAACTGGATTCCGCATGTGACGCGGCCTGTGACGCGGCGCTGGCGAACGGCGCACTGGACTGTATGATCGCCGATTCCGCGGATCGGATAGCCTCTGTCTGGAGTGTCCGTGGCGCGATTCTGGAAGGAATGAAGGCGGACTCCGTGGCCCAGGAAGAGTGCGACGTGGTGGTGCCCCGCAGCGCCATTGCCAGGTATGTCAAGGATGCCAAGCGCATTGCGCTGTCTCATGGTATCCGGGTTGAGCCCTGCGGCCACGCCGGTGACGGCAACATCCATACGGAGTTGCTGCGCGACCCCGGTATGAGCGACGAGGAGTGGAAATCCGCCACCCACGCCAGCCTGACGGAGCTGTATGCCCTGTCCAAGGAACTGGGCGGCCAGCTCTCCGGCGAGCACGGCATTGGCAATGGCCGTCTGGAATTTCTGGAGCCTTTTCTGGGTGCCCGCATGATTCAGCTCTATAAGGCCATCAAACTGGCCTTTGATGAGAAACTGGTGCTTAATCCCGGTAAAATTGTGGAATTCAACGCTTGAATGTATTTGTGAAAAGGAAAGTTGAAGAGGAAAGTTGAAGAGGAAAGAAGAGGAAATGTATGCGTGAGAAAAAGTCCCTGCTGGTCGACAAAAGCCGGATGCCTTTGGCGGTCGGCGTGGCCTTCGTGGCCTTCACAACTCAGTTTGGCGGAGGCTTCGCCTCCGGCGCCCAGATCTACGCCTATTTCATCGACTATGGCGTCTGGTGTCTGTTCCTGCCCGTTTTCACCCAGCTCCTGTACGCGCTGTTTTTCTGGTACGGAATGCGTTATGCCTACCGCAATAAGCTATATGATTACCGCAGCTTTTCCGATCGGTTCTATGGAAAGTACCGGGTGCTCTTTTCCAACTTGTTTGAACTGACCTATCTGATCATGATCGCAACCGCCTCCGCCGCGGCCTTCGCCACCGGCGGCTCCACCCTCAACACTCTGTTTGGCTTGCCCTACTGGCTGTGTACACTGGCGGTCGGCCTGTGCATCTTCCTGGTCGCCCTGTATGGAACCACGATGGTGCGCAAGGCGGCGGCTACCGTCTCGGTGCTGATTATCCTGGGACTGGTTGTGGTGCTCGTTCCCAATATCGTGGCTCAGTGGGGTGCGATCAGCGCTTCTGTATCCCAATTGTCGGCTGGCAACCTCAGCGTTTCCTCCGGCCGCTCCGGCGCTTTCGCCCCGGCTTTGTGGAGTGCGTTCCTATATTTCCTGTTCCAGCTGCCGTCTGTGTCCGTCATGTATCAGCACATGGAACCGCTCACCAGCGAAAAGCAGGTCAACCAGGCCGCCATTTACATTTTTATCACCAATACCACTGCCATGATGCTCTCCATTGTGGGCCTGCTGGCCGTGGCCTTTATTCCTTCACTGAAGGGAGCCTCCGTCCCCATGCTGGTGCTGGTGCAAAACGGCGTGGGAGCAGGATTGCTGACCCCGATCATCTCCATCCTCATCATTCTGGGTGCCGTATCCACAGGCGTCAATATGGTCTCCGGCATTGTGACCCGCTGTGTCAACGCCATAGAGCGCCGTATCACCGATCCTGCCAAAAAGGCATCCGGACATCGCCTGCGCAGCGTGCTGTTTGCTTTCGTATTTACAGCTGCGGCCTTTGCCATTGCGCAGTTCGGCCTGATGGCAGTGGTGAAGAAGGGCTATGCCTATCTGGGCTATGCCGGACTGATCTCCGTATTCGTCCCCTTTGTGGTGCATTTCCTGGTAACCCGGGGCAAAAAGGACTGAAATTCCCGTTGCCGAGATTCGGTATCGAGAGCAAAAAAAGAGCGTACCCGAACTTCGGGTACGCTCTTTCTGCGCATAGCGGATGGATGCAGATTTGGCGGAAACGCTGATTTCAGAACGCCTTGACCATGCCGCCGTCCACCAAAACCGTCTGCCCGGTGATAAAGGTGTTGGCTGTGGAGCAGAGGAAAGCGGCCAGATCACCGTATTCCTCAGGCTTTCCGTACCGGCCCAGAGGAATGGTTTTAAAGGACTCTGCCTGCACATCTTCCACGGTCATGCCGGACTTTTCGGCCCGGACCTTGTCCAGAAAATCAATGCGCTCCGTACCGATGCGGCCGGGGGCGATGACGTTGACTAGGATATTGTCCTTCCCCAGCTCCTGCGACAGCGTTTTGGACAGGCCCATAACGCCCATGCGGAACGTGTTGGACAGCAGCAGGTTATCCAGCACCGCCTTGACGGAGGAGGACGTGGAGTTGAGAATCCGGCCGCCGCCGTTTGCTCGCATCCCGGGCAGAACCGCCCGGATGGAGCGGACATAGCTCAGCAGGCACAGCTCATAGGCCTGCTGCCACGCTGCGTCGTCAAAGATGTCGAAGGGCCCCGGCTTCGGGCCGCCGGTGTTGTTGACCAGTGCCCAGATGGGGCCGTTTTTCTCCTCCGCAGCCTTCACCGCCGCGAGGATGTCGTCCGGATCGGTGACACTGCCGACAAAATAATCGGGACGGGTTCCTGTTTTCTCCGCAATGTCTTTCTGCGCCGCAGCCAGCTTTTCTTCGCTGGAGCTAAACAGCATGACCTTCGCGCCCTCCCGGGCCAGAGCGGTGGCCATGGCCTTGCCCAGACCGCTGCTGGAGGCCAGAACCAGCGCACTTTTTCCGTGTAAGCCTAAATCCATGCATAACCCTCCTTATTGTTTTATGATTGCTTTTCGGGGTGGAGCTTCAGATCCACTACCGGGTTGACCAGCGGTTCCATGGCGAAGCCGTCCGGGCCGTAGATGCGGCATTCGATGGTGTCGCCGTCCTGAATATGCACGGCCCGGGGCGTGCCGGTGGAGAGGACATCGCCGGGCAGCCAGCCCTGCATGTGTGAGATCAGAGAGATCAGCCGGGCAGGTTTGTGCGTCATGTTGCTGACAGTGTTCTTTGCGTGTATTTCCCCATTGTGGACGGTTTGCACCTCCAGCGCCAGTACATCGGGGACTTCATCGGGTGTGACGAGCTGCGGGCCGAAGCTGAAGAAGGTGTCAAAGCCTTTCACGATGGTTAGAAACCGGGGGTTTTGGCGCAGAATAGACTCCTCTGTCATGTCCAGAATGGTGGTGTAACCTGCGATATAGTCCTGCCAGTGTTCCTCGCCGATAAATTTGCAGGGCTTACTCAGAATGATGCCCAGTTCGGCTTCACCGGTGGTTTTCTGCGCTTCAGGCAGGGCGGGAATGTGGATTTCGTCCTCCGGTCCCACAATGCAGGAGGCGGGCTTATAGAAGCTGCCGGGGAAACCGACGGGAGCGTTCTCTCCCAGATCGCCGGCGTGATCCACATAGTTTAAGCCAATACCGAAGATGCGGGGCGGATTGCGGTAGAGTGGGCCGAATACCACATCCTGCGCAGGCACCAGCCCCGGAATGGTGCACAGCTCTTCCTTGCCGCCGGCATTGTACCAGGCGGTCAGGCCGGGGAGCTGTCCAGCGCAGATCAAGCCGTACAGCTCCGTTTTCCAGGCGGTTCCTTTGTAGGCGTTCAGAGCCTCCACAGGAACCACACCCGCCGGGCAGACGATGCCGGCCAGTTCTCTGCCCTCAAGCCGGATGGTTGCAAGTCTCATTTATTTTGTACTCCTCTCTGATTGTCGGTTTGGATCAGACAACCCGGCTGGAAACAGTCTCCTGCCGGAAAAAGCGAATAACATTTTCTGCGGCCATGCTGGATACGCGGACTGCGGTTTCCCGGGCGGCCGGGGCGGTGTGGGGTGTGAGCAGGACGTTGGGCATTCCGAACAGCGGGCTGTCCGGCGGACAGGGCTCCTGCTCGGTCACATCCAGCCCGGCAGCGGCGATCTGACCGCTTTGCAGAGCGCGGATCAACGCCGTCTCGTCCACCAGCAGCCCACGGGCGCAGTTTAGGAAGATTGCGGTGGATTTCATCAGGGAGAATTCTCGCTCACCCACATCATGATAGGTGTCGGCTGTCAGCGGCAGGTGCAGGGTGAGAAAATCCGCCTCCCGGAACACCCGGTCCCGGTTGGTTACCAGCTCACCGCCGCAGGGGGATTCCGTCAGATAGGGATCGTAGATCAACAGGTGCATTCCAAAGCCGCCGGCGGCGATTCGGCCCACGATCCGACCAATCCGGCCGCAGCCGATGATGCCCAGGGTCTTGCTCGTTACCTCGCAGCCGGCCGGCTCGTT
>QKDF01000321.1 GCA_003245395.1 Clostridia bacterium | reverse complement strand
CCGGTCCACCTCCAGCGTCACCTTCAGCTTTTCCTCCCGCTCACCCCGGTTGATGGCCAGAATCTGGTGCCCCTGCAGACGGGACACCGGCTGAGAGAAATCATAGTAAAGCCGGTAGACCGTGTCCTCCTCCGTGGCGGCGTGGGAGCGCAGCTCCCCCTGCCGGATCAGCAGGCCCCGAAGGGTTTTGCGAATCTCGGCGTCGTCGCTGATAGTCTCAGCCACGATGTCCGACGCCCCGGACAAGGCGTCCTCCGGTGTCTCCACGCCCTTTTCTGGGTTCACGTACTTCGCCGCCTCCGTCAGCGGGTCGGGGCAGTCCGTGTTTTGGGCAAGCAGCAGTTCCGCCAGCGGCGCAAGGCCTTTCTCCCGTGCGATGGTGGCCCGGGTACGGCGTTTTTGCTTATAAGGGCGGTAAAGGTCCTCCACTTCCGCCAGCGTGACCGCGGCGTCCATGGCAGCGGATAGCTTCTCCGTCAGCTTCCCCTGATCCGCAATGGAGGATTTTACCGCCTCCCTCCGCTCCTGCAAAGACCGCAGATAGCGCAGCCGCTCGTCCAGCGTGCGCAGGGCGGTGTCGTCCATGGCGCCGTGGAGCTCCTTGCGATAGCGGGCGATAAAGGGAATGGTATTCCCCTCGTCGATCAGCCGCACCACATTTTCCACATGCTGCGGGTCCTTCTGCAGCTCCTGCGCCAGTATTTGAATGATATCGTTCATGGAAATCCCTCTCTGCTCTGTAAAAGTCCCCCTGAGTATAGCACAAGGCGCTCTATTTTGGAAGCGGCGTAAGATATGAGCAAAATTTATGTTTGGTATTATTACTTTACTCTTTACTTATACTATAATCTTCGATATACTAGATAAGATCTGTGCCTGCGGGCAAAAGCAGGTACTTTCTGTTGAAATACAACGATTTCATTACCGAAGGAGTCTTGATATTATGTCCAATTGCGCGATCGTAGGGATCAACTGGGGTGACGAGGGCAAGGGCCGCATGGTGGATCTCATCACCCAGGACTATGACGTGGTCATCCGCTATCAGGGCGGCGGCAACGCCGGGCACACCGTGGTAAATGAGTTTGGCAAGTTTGCTCTGCACCTGCTGCCCTCCGGAATCTTCCGTTCCGGCGTGGTGAACATCTTGGGCAATGGTGTGGCGCTGGACTGCGAGAGCCTGTGGACCGAGATGGAAGATGTGCGGTCCAAAGGCGTGGCCATCACACCGGAGAGCCTGAAGATCAGCGACCGGGCGTCGCTGCTGCTGCCCTGGCACCGGGATCTGGACGGCCTGGAGGAAGCCCGCCTGAAGGATAAGAAGTACGGCTCCACCAAGCAGGGTATCGCCCCGTTCTACAGCGACAAGTATCAGAAAAAGACCGTGATGGCCGGTGAACTTCTCTACCCCGAGCACCTTGAGGCCCATCTGCGGGATCTGCTGGAGTGGAAAAATCTGACGCTGACGAAGGTCTACGGCGCCAAACCCTACACCATGGTCGAGCTGATGGACTGGATGGCGGACTTCGGCGAAAAGATCAAGCCCTTTATCTGCGACACGGGTGCATTCCTGCAGCAGGCCTCTGCCGAAGGCAAAAAGATCCTTTTTGAAGCGCAGCTGGGCTCCCTGCGGGATCTGGACTACGGCATCTATCCCTACACCACCTCCTCCAACGCCATCGCAGCCTACGCCCCGGTGGGCTCCGGCGCGCCCTGGGTCAAAATCGACGACGCGGTGGGCGTGGTGAAGGCTTACTCCTCCTGTGTGGGCGAGGGACCCTTCACCTGCGAGTGGTTCGGCGAGGAGGCGGAGCGCCTGCGGGAAGCCGGCGGCGAATACGGAGCAAAGACCGGACGGCCCCGCCGGGTGGGCCCCATCGATCTGGTTGCCACGCGGTACGGCGTATCCGTGCAGGGCGCCACCGCCATTGCCCTGACCAAGCTGGATGTGCTGTCCTACATGGATAAAATTCCTGTCTGCGCTCATTATACTCTGGATGGAAAGCAGACGGATGCGTTCCCCTTCCCGGCTCTGCTGGCCGAAGCGAAACCGGTTATGGAGTTTATGGATGGCTGGAACTGCGATATCTCCGGTGCCCGCAAATGGGAAGACCTGCCCCCCGCTGCCCAGCGGTATGTGGAGATGGTGGAACAGGCCATCGGCTGCCACATCCGTTATGTCTCCGTTGGTCCGGAGAGAGATTCTATCGTCATCCGCTGATTGTTCCGTGAGAGGAGGCTTTGCCTCCTCTTGCGTGCTCTTTCCAAGAAACACAAGAAAGGTGGACCTTCCATGAAAGACCGCTACGAATCCCCCTTGGCGTCCCGGTACGCCTCGGAATTTATGCTGCATCTGTTCTCCCCGGATATGCGTTTTGAAACCTGGCGCCGACTGTGGGTGGCGCTGGCCCGGGCGGAGCACGCCCTCGGCCTGCCCGTGACGCAGGAGCAGGTGGACGAGCTGGCCGCCCATATCACCGACATCGACTATGACATGGCGGCCCAGCGGGAAAAAGAGGTACGCCATGATGTTATGGCACACGTCTACACCTACGGCAAGGCTGCGCCCGCCGCCGCGGGCATCATCCATCTGGGCGCCACCAGCTGCTATGTCACGGATAACGCCGACCTGATCCTCTACCGGGACGGCCTGCGGTATCTGCGGGGTGAGCTGTGCGCGGTGCTCCAGAATCTGGCCGCCTTTGCCGAAGCCAATAAGGCGATGCCCACTCTGGGCTATACCCATTATCAGCCTGCCCAGCTGGTTACCGTGGGCAAGCGGGCGACGCTGTGGATGCAGGATCTGCTCTCCGATCTGGAGGAACTGGATTTTGTTCTGGGCAGCATCAAATTCCTCGGCTGTCGGGGCACCACCGGCACAGAGGCCAGCTTCGTGGACCTCTTCGAAGGCGATGGCACCAAAATCGACGAGATGAACCGGCAGATCGCCGCTGAATTCGGTTTTGATCAATGCTTTGCCGTATGCGGTCAGACGTATCCCCGCAAATTTGACAGCCGGGTGCTGGGTGTCCTGTCCTCCATCGCCCAGAGCTGCTATCGCTTTGCCAACGATCTGCGATTGCTCCAGCACGACCGGCAGCTGGAAGAACCCTTTGAAAAGAACCAGATCGGCTCCTCCGCCATGCCTTATAAGCGCAATCCCATGCGCTGCGAACGGATCTGCTCTCTAGCCCGATACCTGATGGCTGACGCACAGAATGCGGCCATGACCGCCTCCGTCCAGTGGCTGGAGCGGACGCTGGACGACTCCGCCAACCGCCGCATCTCCCTGCCGGAGGGCTTTCTCTGTGCCGACGCGATTCTGCGCCTGATGCAGAACGTCACCGACGGCCTCCACGTCAACGAAAAAATTGTGGATCGGACCGTGCGAGAGTACCTGCCCTTCATTTCCACCGAGAATCTGATGATGGAGGCAGTGAAGCGCGGCGGCGACCGCCAGCAGCTCCACGAAATCATCCGGGAAAACTCCATGGCCGCCACCGCCCGCATGAAAGAGGGCGAGTCATGCGACCTGATGGACCGGCTGACGAAAGAGCCGGCCTTCGGCATGACCTCCGCGGAAATCGAAGCGATTCTGAATCCGGCACTGTATATCGGACGCTGTCCGGATCAGGTGGACGCCTTCTTATCCCAAACCCGCCCGCTGTTTGCCGAAAGCACCGCGGAAAAGCCCGAAATTAACCTGTAATCTTGCAAAAATGCGCCGAGTGACGACACTTGTTCACCGCTCGGCGTATTTTTTTGTGTATTTTCCCAGATCGACATGAAATTTCACAAATTTTTTCTACGGATGTTTGGTAATTCTGACATTGACAGTTTGCCTGTGGAATGATAAACTTTCAACATCGATTCATACAGAATTGAGCGACAATTGAAGCATCGACAACGGCGTTGATGGAGAAAAGTAACGCGGAAGATCAGTCTCAGTGAGCAGGCGGCAGTGGAAAGCCTGTACCAGAGGCCGCGTGAAGAACACTCCGAAGCTGCAATCTGAACGCGAGGCCATCGTTAGTAGGTGAGACGATTTGCGGTCGTTATCCCGCACGGGCTTGTTAGAGCCTTGAAGGTGACTGCGCAGGCAGTAAATTAGGTGGCACCGCGGATAGCAGCTATTCGTCCTAAAATTTAGGATATAGCTGCGTTTTTATTACCTTTTCAATTGAAAAGGCAACAAAATCCGGAGGTGCTTTTATTTATGTGTTCCATCATGGGGTTTTCCAGCAAAACCATCGACAAAAAAGATGTCAGCGAGTATTTTGACCGTACGCTTTCCCGCGGCCCGGACATGAGCCGCATCATCGAGACAAAGTCCGGCTATATATGCTTTCACCGCCTGGCCATCATGGGGCTGACGGAAGCGGGCATGCAGCCCTTTGAGCTTGACGGCGATTACGTGGTGTGCAACGGCGAGATCTACGGCTTCCGCCCCATCCGCCGCCAGCTGTCCGCAAAGTACGAGTTCAAAAGCGGCAGCGATTGTGAAATCCTGCTTCCCATGTTCCACGAGTACGGCCTGTCCATGTTTACCCGGCTGGACGCCGAGTTCGCCCTGATTATCTATGATAGCATGACCGATTCCCTGGTGGCCGCCCGAGATCCCATCGGTATCCGTCCGCTGTTCTACGGCTATGACAAAGACGGCGCCATCATCTTCGCCAGCGAGGCGAAAAACCTGATCGGTCTGTGTGAAGAGGTCTGCCCCTTCCCGCCGGGCCACTATTACGCTTACGGCAAGTTCGTCCGATATGCCGAGCTGACCACGGTAAGGTCCTATTCCCACGACGATCTGGAGACCGCTTGCAAGACAAT
>QKDF01000203.1 GCA_003245395.1 Clostridia bacterium | reverse complement strand
CGCCGTAGTGGAGCAGAGCCTTGCGGCAGCCTCTCTCCTGAACCAGCTGTCCGATTTTTTCCTCGGCATTTTTACCGAATACCACCTTTGTCGGCGTGTAATACGTGAAGTCTTTCATGACCGTTATACCCCCATTTATCTGATTGATTTGATATGTTTATCATAGCCGATACATCTGCCCAGAGCAAGCCCCTCAGGTGTTTTTCTTATAGAATTGGAAAAATTTCTTAAAAACGAAGTTTTCTTTCTTCACGGATTCCCTTGACGTCCAGACTTTTTTTATCCATAATAAAGACATTGAGTACAAAGGAGTGGCAATTCTATGGATATGGTGCAATTAGAGGTCCTGCGCGGAAAAACCGGCTTCATGTGCGATATGGACGGCGTCATCTATCACGGCAACCGCCTGCTGCCCGGGGTTACGGAATTTGTAAACTGGCTGCAGCGGGAGAATAAGCAGTTTTTATTCCTGACAAACTCCTCCGAGCGCTCTCCCGCGGAACTGCAGCAAAAGCTGGCACGGATGGGGCTGGAGATCGGTGTGGAGCATTTCTACACCTCCGCTTTGGCCACGGCGAAATTCATCGCAGGCCAGAACCCCCACGCCTCTGCCTTCGTCATCGGCGCTCCCGGTCTGGTGGGCGCACTGTATGATGCCGGAATCACGATGAACGATGTGGACCCTGATTACGTCATCTGCGGTGAAACCATGTCGTACAACTATCAGATGATTCTCAAAGCGGTCAGCCTGGTCAACCAGGGCGCTCGGCTGATCGCCACCAACTCCGATCTCACAGGCCCGTCGGAAGCCGGCATCATCCCCGCCTGCCGCGCATTGGTTTCTCCCATCGAGCTGTCTACCGGAAAGTCAGCCTATTTTGTTGGAAAACCCAACCCGTTGATGATGCGCACCGGCCTGCGGCTGCTGGGAGTCCACTCCCACGAGGCCGCCATGATCGGTGATCGCATGGATACGGATATCGTGGCCGGAATCGAAACCGGCCTGACGGCAGTGCTGGTGCTCTCAGGCGTCACAAGCCGGGAGGATGTGGAAGACTACGCTTATCGTCCCCACTTCATTTTGAACGGCGTAGGAGATATTCCGGTATAACCACAAAGAAGGGATGGCATTGGATGCCATCCCTTCTTTATTATGGCTCACTCCCTGCCGCAAGCAGGCCGGCATCTTCGTAATAGCGCTGTGCGCCGGCATGAAGCGGAATCGGCAAATTACTGCAGGCAAAGCTGCCCTGCGCCATCTCTGCCACGGCAGAATGCCGATCCGCCAGTTCCTGAATCGACTGCTGCAGCGTCTTTGTGATGGTATACACCAAGTCTTCGTCCATGTCGGCACTGACGCACAACAGACATTTGACGCCAAAGGTAGATACATCCTCTGTCTGTCCGGCATATGTCCCGGCAGGGATCGTCACTCGGACATACTGATCGTTGTCCGCCAGAATTTCGTTCAGCTCTTCGTCCGTGTAAAGCAGCAAATGGCAGGGTATCGTTTTGGCAAGCTCCTGCATGGCGGAAATTGGAATTCCGGCCATGCCGTGAACCGCCTCCAGTTCCCCGGCCTTTAATGCTGTACAGCCGGAACCCAGGCCATAGTTCATCAGTGTGGTATTGGTGGAATCAATTCCTACTACCCGCAGCGCCGTGCGGGCAGAGAGCTCGGTTGTGGAGCTTTCCGGTCCCACTGCGACCCGCTTGCCCAACAGGTGGTGGACAAAGGTGACTCCGCTGAGAGAGTCCGTGGTTAACCAATTTGATTCGCTCAGGTAAACTGCGGCAATTGCCCGCAGACCCTTCATAGGCTCCCCTGCGAATTCTTCCGTTCCGCGATAGGCGCAATATGCCACATCTCCGCTGACCAAACCCAGGTCAATCTGCCCGTTTCGCAGCGCCTCCACATTTGCAAGAGAGCCGCGGGACGCACCCGTATTAATTTTCAGCGTGGGTATATACTGATTGAGCACTTCGGCAATCGCCCTGCCAACAGGGTACATGGTTCCACCACTGTCCGCAGTCCCTATGGTCAGAACCTGGATGCTCCCCTGATCATCCGCAGGCTGATGAAGAAATTCGTTCAGGGCCAAGCTGCCCACGCCGACTGATACCAAGACACAAACAAGGACTCCAGCAACCTTCCACCGGTAGTTCTTTTGCACGGGCAATCCTCCCTACTAATCGTTTTCGCACTGGTTGTACATTGCCTAGATAGAGCCGCGGAAAAAGGATAAAATCCGGCAACTTTCTTTTTTAACTATACAATGTTTTTATTATAGCACGCGATTTTCATTTTTTCCATGATTTTATCAATGAAGAAAAGCAGGCTCCCTTTTCCGGAAGCCTGCTTTATCTGCGAAAGGATCTTTACCTGTATAATTCGATCAGTGAGCCAGGAAGCTGCCGAACAGGGACAGGAAGATAGGATTGTAGATATCGTCGATGACAACTGCGAAGGAGGGATAGAGCACCCAGGCCACATTGTGCCAGCCATACTCCTCCATAAGTGCCTTTTCGTTTGCCACGGCATTGGGTCCGGAACCGCAGCCCCAGCCAATGTTACCGGCAGTCATGACAGCAGCGCCGTAATCGCGGCCGAACATGTTGAAGGAAACGAAGATACCGAACAGTGTGATCAGAACCGCCTGAGCCAGCAGGATAATGCCCATCTGTCCGGCAACAGGAGCCAGCTTGGTGATATCGATGGTCATCAGCACCAGAGCCAGGTACAGTTCCAGGAACATGTGCTCGATTGCGTCCACCTCAGGAACATAGAACTTGATATGGAAAGCTTCCATGACATTGCGGGCAATGGCGCCGGCAAGCAGGCAGCCGATGAACTTGGGCATGGAAATCATGGGGATGCTGTCCAGCAGGAAGTAGATGGGCATGCCCAGAGCTGCCAGCAGCAGGCACATGGCAAACATGGAGATCATGCGGCTGTTGTTCAGCTCGATAATCTTGCCGGAGGCAACAGACTCAGGCTTGTCGTTAGGGTCAGACTTCAGTCCGTGCCGCTTAATCAGGAACGCAGCCACAGGGCCGCCGATCAGGGAACCCATGATGTTGCCCAACGTACCGGCTGCCACACCGATGGTGGTGGCGCTGGCAGGTGCGCCCATCTTATCAATAAAAATGGGGCCGAAGGCGGAAGCCGTTCCCACGCCGCCAGACATAGCAGCAGAGGAGCACTGCAGGGACAGCAGCGGATGCAGGCCAACAAGGTTACCGACCAGGACACCCACAACGTTCTGCAATGTAATCAGCAGGCAGGCTGCAATGGCAATCATCGCACACAGCTTGCCGCCGGCGTGCTTGATCATCTTCCAGCTGAAGCCAAAGCCCACGCACAGGAAGAACAGGTTCTGGCACAGATCCTTCATTATCGTAGCATCAAAGGAAAAGGCAATGGTGCCGGACATCTTAATGAAAGAAACCAGCAGTGAGAATATAATGCCGGATACCACAGGTGCGGGAATTGCATACTTTTTCAGCAGTCTGGAATGTCCCACTATCGCACGTCCCGCAAAAATCACGAGTGCCGCGAAGCCCAGTGTTGTCAGGTACTCAAACTTAAACGATGTAATGGCACCGTCCGCTGCAGGGGTCAGAGTCCCGAAATAGCTCAGGAAATTTTCCATATCTTCATCTACCCTTCTTTTTTTGTTGGGCGGAAGCCGCCCTCCTAAAACATAAATTCAGTATACGGATTCGTTTCCCAAATTTCAATTTTAGTAACTATCGTAGATGTTTCGTAAGTATAGTATTTGCTTTTTTGCCTTTTTTGAACAGTTTATTTCAACGCTTTTTGTACATATTACTGGTATTGATATTTAATAGAAGGTCTTCCTCCAGTTTGATAATCAATGGTACTGAGGATTTCATGGGTATCTACCATATAATTCATATAGCGGCGAACCGTAATCCGGGACAGGTGCACCTGCTCGGCGATCTCCTCGCTGGTCAGCGGAGTTGCCTTGTGCCGACGCAAAAAGCAGCGGATCATATCCATTGTACATTCATTGAGTCCCTTAGCCAGGATTTGTGGTGGGCCGGAGGAAGCTGCGCTTGTGGACGGCAGAGAACTTGTAGAAAAAACGCGGTCAATGTCCTCCTGCTTCAGTTCACCACCGGATTCGTTCCAGCGTCCCAGAGTCTGCAGAAAGCGCTCCAGTGCCGTGCGGAACCGGTCATATTCAAACGGCTTGACCAGGTAGTCCATAATTCCTCTGGAAAACATCTGGCAAACGGTCTGTGCATCACTGGAAGACGTCACCATGATAATAGCCGGTGCCTTCCCCATCCCATGCAGACGATCTACAAATTCCACGCCATTCATAATGGGCATATAGTAGTCCAGAATCAGCAGCGGAACGTCATGGCTGCGCAGATACTCCAGCGCCTCGGCACCATTTTGGAACACTGCCTCCACCTCAAATCCAAAGGTGTCATCCACATATCTGCGGTTAATGGCGGCTACCATCGGATCGTCCTCAATAATAATTACCCGATGCATTGGGATACCTCCTCTTTCGTAAAGGTAACTGTAAAAACAGTGCCTTCTCCCGACTCGGTCTCTACTTCAATTTTACCATGGTACCGGCGCACCAAGCTCTGTACCACATGCAGGCCTGTCCCACGATATTCACCCTTGGTGGAAAAACCTTTTTCAAAGATCTGACCCATCAGCTCGGGGCGAATTCCCCGGCCGGTATCCTCACAAATCACCAGATTACAATCTGGCCGGCAGTAAAGGCCGAACTTGATTTCACGAACTTCGCTTTGGTATATGCTGAGTTCCTCAATTGCATTTTCCAAAAGGTTCC
>QKDF01000273.1 GCA_003245395.1 Clostridia bacterium | reverse complement strand
ATTGATCTTTAAAGAAGGGAGGGAGCACCGTGGAAGAACGGTCCGACGAGGCAAAACTCAGCGAGGCACTGATCCAAACTTTTATGCAGTTTGGCAGGCTGCGTATGGAAGAGGCAATGAAAAACCAAATGGATCACCAGCATCACAGACTCAAGCGTAGTGAAATGATGTTGATGATGAACCTGAATTACAAAGAGCGTGAGTTTCCTGATGGAATCAGCGTTTCGGATATCAGCCATATCCTGCGAGTCAAACCGCCGTCTGTCACAGCCGTGATTGCGGATCTGGAGCAGAAGGAGCTGATTGAACGCACCATGGACACCAGTGACCGAAGAATTGTCCGCGTTAAGATGACGGATGCCGGGCGGCAGTTTATCAAGCAGCATAAGCAGTGCATAATCCGGAAGATAGAGGGACTGGTGAACTATCTGGGCAAAGAAAAAAGCGCTGTTCTGGTGGAGCTAATGAATGAAACCTACCAATATTTCAAAAACCAGGGACAAGAACCCTAACAGTGGAGAGGTATGAATGCTTAAAATCTATAAAAATCTAAAACCATTTCTTCCTGCGATTCTGGGGATTCTGATCCTGCAGACCATCCAGGCTATGGCAAATCTGTATTTGCCCACGCTGATGTCCGATATTACGAACAATGGCATTATGATGCTGGATGTATCTTATATCTGGAGAACGGGCGGGAAGATGCTGCTGATTGCGGGCGGGGGCGTCTTGTGCGCCATTCTGGCGAGTTTCCTCGGAGCGAGAACTGCCATCGGCCTGGGCCGCATTCTGCGCAATAAAATTTTCCGTCATGTGTCGGGCTTTTCCCTGCGCGAGTTCGACCAGTTCGGTGCGTCCACGCTGATTACGCGAACCACAAACGACATCATCCAAATCCAGACCACCACCATTCTTATCTTTAACATGATGGTGTCGGCACCCATTACAGCCATTGGAGGTACATTCCTGGCCTACAGCGAGGATAAGAGCCTGACAGTGATTCTGGCCTGCGCCCTGCCGCTGATCGGACTGCTCATCGGATTCTTCGCGGCAAGAGGCATTCCGCTGTTCAAAAAGGTGCAGCTTAAGATCGATAAGATCAATCTGGTCCTGCGGGAAAATCTGACCGGCATCCGGGTTATCCGGGCCTTCAACCGAATTGACCGGGAGGAAGCCCGATTTGACGAGGCCAGCCGGGATCTGACGAACAACTATATCAAGGTCAATCACATCATGGCTTTTATGATGCCCGGCATGATGCTGATCATGAATCTGGTGACCTTGAGCATCCTGTGGTTCGGCGCGGCCCGCGTGGACCAGGGAACTTCCAATATCGGAAATCTGATGGCCTTCATGCAGTATGCCATCCAGATTTTGATGTCCCTGCTGATGCTGACTATGATGTTCATTATGATCCCCCGTGCCCAGGCTGCCGCAGAGCGTATCAATCAGGTCCTGGGCGTCCGACACGATATTTCTGACCCCAAGCAGCCCGCTCACGCGGATAAAATGGCCGGATATGTGGAGTTCAAAAATGTCTCCTTCCGCTATTTCGGTGCAGAGGAGCCGGCGGTCAGCGGAATTACCTTCTCGGCCAAACCCGGTGAAACCACGGCAATCATCGGCGGCACAGGCAGCGGAAAGTCCACCATTGTGAATCTGATCCCCCGGTTTTACGACGTGGCGGAAGGTGAAGTACTGGTGGACGGTGTGAATGTAAGGGATCTGTCCCAGCAGGAGCTGCGCTCCAAAATCGGCCTGGTACCGCAAAAAGCAATCCTGTTCTCTGATACCATCGCCGACAATATCCGGTACGGAAAAGAGGATGCCACTGAAGAGGAAGTGCGCCACGCTGCCGAAACTGCCCAGGCCGCGGATTTTATCACCGGCATGAAAGAGGGCTACGACACGATGCTGGCGGAGGGCGGACTAAACCTCTCCGGCGGACAGAAGCAGCGGCTGTCCATTGCCCGTGCCCTGGTGCGCAGACCGGAGATCTATATTTTTGACGACAGCTTTTCTGCCCTGGATTTCAAGACGGACGCAAAGCTCCGCGCCGCGCTGAAACGGGAGACGCAGGATGCCACCGTCATCATTGTGGCGCAGAGAGTGGGTACGGTTATGGATGCCGACCGCATCATCGTGCTAGACGAAGGAAAAGTAGCCGGAATCGGTACGCACAAAGAACTGATGGAACACTGCGGGGTTTATCGTGAGATCGTATCCTCTCAGCTGTCGGAGGAGGAACTGGCATGAGTGCAGAAAACAAGACAACCACACCAGGCGGGATGGGCGGCCCACGCGGGGGCTTTGGCCACGGCGGCGGCCCCGGCGGCGCGATTGGCCGTCCGGTGGAAAAGGCGAAGAATTTCAAGGGTACGCTTCTGCGCCTGATCCGGTATCTGGGCTCACAGCGGACCAGCCTGACCGTGGTGGTGACCCTGGCGGTATTCGCAACTACCTTCACGGTACTGGGCCCGAAGATCACGGGCAATGCCATGAACCAGCTGACAGACGGTTTTGTGGCCAAATCCATCGTCAACGGAATCGAAAGCGCGCAGCCAGGGCTGCAGTCGGCCCAAGAGGGCTATCAAACGGCGCTGGATGCCGCCCTGAAGCAGGCTGACGCCGCGGTGGAGGGCGCCATGGCCGGCTTGCCGGAGCAGCAGCTTGCCGCGGCCAAGCAGGCGGCGGAGCAGAAGGCGACCGATGCGATTAATCAAGCCTTTATGGATAAACTGGGCCTGGATCAGACGCAGCTGGAGACGTTCCTCTCCCTGGCGGAACTGCCGTCTATTACAAGTACCCAGGATTACAACGAACGGGCGGATATCGCGCAGAAGTTCTTTGACGGACTCAAGCAGATGCCGGCTGATATGCTTCAAAGCCAGACCACAGACGCAGCGCCCGGCCTGGACATGAGCAAGATGACGGACGACAATCTGGCCAAGTATATCAATGATATCCGGGAGACAGGCGGCAACATCCCCTTTGATGCCGTGGGCAGCACCCTGCTGTTTTTGCTGGGTATCTATGCGCTCAGTGCCCTCTGCTCGTTCACCATGCAGTATCTCATGTCCTCCGTTGCCCAGACGCTGGTATATGAAATGCGTACGGATGTGGATAAAAAGCTGTCCCGGATGCCCCTGAAATACTTTGACGCCCACTCCAACGGGGAAGTGCTCAGCCGCGTCACCAACGATATTGACACCATTTCCACGACTCTGCAGCAGAGTCTCACCCAGCTGATTACGGCGGTTTTGCAGCTGATCGGCTATGTCATTATGATGCTGACCATCAGCATCCCGCTGACGCTGATCGTGATGCTGACTCTGCCGCTGTATGTCCTGGTGACGATGCTGATTGCAAAGAACTCCCAGAAGTTCTATGCCGCGCAGCAGAAATACCTGGGCCAGCTCAGCGGTCACACGGAGGAAATGTTCACCGGCCACAAGATCGTCAAGGCCTTTGGCCGGGAGCAGGAGTCCGTGGAGACGTTTGAGGAAGTCAACGACAACCTTTACCATGCGGGCTGGAAGGCCCAGTTCCTCTCCGGCGTGATGTTCCCCCTGATGAATTTCATCAGCAATATCGGCTATGTGCTCATCTCCGTGGTGGGCGGCATCTTTGTCACCAAGACCTGGCTGAATCTGGGCGATATCACCGCGTTCATCCAGTATTCTCGCCAGTTTTCCATGCCCATCACCCAGACGGCCAACATCGCCAATATCATCCAGTCCACCGTGGCCTGCGCCGAGCGAGTATTTGAAGTCCTCGACGAGGAGGAGGAGATCCCCGACGCGGCAGATGCAAAGGTTTTGGAAAATCCCAAGGGCGAGATTGTGTTCGATCATGTGCAGTTCAGCTATAAAGAGAGCGAGCCTCTGATCGAGGACATGAATCTGAGCATCAAAAAAGGCGAGACCGTGGCCATCGTCGGCCCCACCGGCGCCGGAAAGACCACGCTGGTCAATTTGCTGATGCGGTTCTATGAGATCAACGGCGGCAAAATCACCTTCGACGGTGAGGATGTGCGGGACATCAAGCGGGGAAGCTTGCGTACGATGTTCGGCATGGTGCTGCAGGACACCTGGCTGTTCAACGGCACCATTGAGGAGAACATCCACTACGGCCGAATGAATGCCACGCATGAGGAAATCGTGGCGGCGGCGAAAGCGGCTCACGCGGACCATTTCATCCGCAGTCTGCCGGATGGCTACCAGACGGTTCTGAATGAGGAGGGGTCCAACATCTCCCAGGGCCAAAAACAGCTGCTGACCATCGCACGGGCGCTTTTGGCCGATCCTGCGGTGCTGATTCTCGATGAGGCCACCAGCTCGGTGGATACCCGTACGGAAATGCTGATTCAAAAGGCCATGGGTCGGCTGATGGAAGGGCGGACCAACTTTGTCATTGCCCACCGCCTGTCTACCATTCGGGACGCCAAGCACATTCTGGTGATGAACCATGGCGCCATCATAGAAAGCGGCACCCATCAGGAGCTGCTGGATAAGCACGGCTTCTACGCCGATCTCTACAACAGTCAATTCACCGGTGCTTCTCTGGACGGAGAAGCGGGCTGAGTGGGTTTGCAGGACTGAGGAAAGCACCCCGCCTTGGCGGGGTGCTTTTGCATTTCCGGTATAGTCTGTTGTATGTCTAAACCGATAATGTTTCCATAGAAAAAGTGCAGGACCAAGGTATTTACCATCCGGGCGTCCCATCCGAAAAATTCGATTGACAAAATAGAAAGGTTCCTTTATAATTTGCGAAGGAACCTTTCTATTTTGCGAACGGAGGATTGTACGTGAAAGAAGATAACCGGGAACTGATGGAAAAATTCTTCCG
>QKDF01000113.1 GCA_003245395.1 Clostridia bacterium | reverse complement strand
CTGTCACCGCTGTCCCGGGTTGCCATTATTTTGCTGATGTACGCGGGACGTGTTGGAAGTCTCACGGTTTTTATGGTCGTTGCCCGATCCAACACCAGTGCAAAACTGCGCAACCCAATCGGAAAAATTATTGCCGGATAAATGGAGAGGATGAAATAAACGATGAGATCGATATTGGTAATCGGAGCCGGACGTTTTGGCACAAATCTGGCTGTGAAACTCGCGGAACTGGGCAACGAAGTGATGATCGTGGATATGAACGAGGAAGCGGTACACAAGCTTGCGCCGCTGGTGACCAGAGTGCAGATCGGCGACTGCATGGACAGGGATGTGCTGACGGAACTGGGCGTGCGCAATTTTGACGTGTGCTTTGTATGCATTAGTGAAAATTTCCAGTCGTCCATGGAAATTACCTCGCTCTTAAAGGAATTGGGAGCGCCCTATGTGGTCGCAAAATCCGACCGGGATATCCACGCGGATCTGCTGAAAAAAATCGGTGCCGACGATGTAGTGTATCCGGAGCGGGACATGGCACAGCGAACGGCTGTGCGATATTCGGCGCGAGGCGCCTTTGACTATATTGAGTTATCACCGGAGTATGCTATTATGGAAATCAGGCCGCCGGAGGACTGGATTGGACATAATATCCGAGATCTGGATGTCCGGATAAAACATAAAATCAACGTGATTGGTACCCGTACGGGCAAGCATATTCTGCCGCTCATCAGCGCGGATCATGTTTTCGATGCAGAGGAACATATCATCATTGCGGGGGCGCAGAAGGATATCCTGAAAATGATGAACAGGCGGTAACAGAAGAAAGGAAAATCGCAATGGCGAAGAATGCGGAAAGAATGGCTCTGGTCATGGTTCTGGCTGTGGGCTGCTCGATGCTTATCAGCTCTTTGGGAGTCGGGAACGAGAGCATTATCATGGTTTTTCTGCTCAGTGTTCTGTTCACGGCAGTGTTGACCAGCAGCCGCGGCTGGGCAATTACCGGAGCGCTGCTTTCCGCAATATTGTTCAATTTTCTGTTTACAGAGCCGCGTTATACATTTTTCATTTACCGAACCAATGATCTGATGCTGTTGGCCTTTTTCCTGGTGACAGGAATCGTTTCCGGGACAGTAGCTTCCCGGCTGCAGCGTGAGATGGAGGCGGCCGGACAAAACGCCCGAACCGCCAGCACGCTGTACCGGATTTCCTCGGGGTTCCTCTCTGCCGGTGGGCGGGAAGATGTGCTCCAAAAGGCGGAGGCTTTGGTTCATGAATATGCAGGCATGGAGTGTTCTATTGAGTTGGGAAAGGATGCTGCCGAAGGGGGATACGCAATTAAAAGCACTTCAGGGACGCTGGGCAGGCTGACACTCCGTGGCGAAGAGCCGAGCGGGCAGCAGCTTTTAATTCTGCAGGCCGTCTGTACCCAACTTGGAATTGCCCTGGAACGGGAAAATCTGATGGCGGATCGGGAGAAAATTCGGCTCTCGATGGAGCGGGAACAGCAGCGCAGCATGCTCCTGCGCTCCGTGGCACATGACCTCAGAAGCCCGCTGACGGCTCTTTCCGGTGCGGGAAACCTGTTGGCGGACAACTATGATCAGCTGACCGACTGTGAGCGCAGAAAGCTGGCTTCCGATGTCAGTGAAGAGATCACATGGCTGACGGACCTTGTGGAGAATATCCTCAGCATGACACGTATCAGTGAACAAAAGCTGGTGCTGCATAAGCAGGAAGAAGTGATCGACGATGTGGTGGGCGAGGCGATCAAGCATACGGAACGGCTGCTCCGGGACCGGAGTGTAGTAGTAAAGCTGCCCGAAGAGGTGGTGACCGTTTCGATGGATGGCAGGCTGATTGTACAGGTTATTATCAATCTTCTGGAAAATGCAGCCCGCCACACGCCGCCGGAGAGCAGCATCACGCTCTCTGTATCAGTCGGCGATCAGCTGCGCGTTGCCGTGGCCGATACAGGCAGCGGAGTGCCGCCGACCATCCGAAACCGTTTGTTTGAGCGGTTTGTGACGCAGGACGAGGGAATCATTGACGGGCACCGCGGCCTGGGCCTGGGACTTGCCATCTGCAAA
Source organism: Clostridia bacterium (assembly GCA_003245395.1). Classification (GTDB taxonomy): domain Bacteria; phylum Bacillota; class Clostridia; order Oscillospirales; family Oscillospiraceae; genus Oscillibacter. Next base: position 2,818 of record QKDF01000113.1, on the reverse strand, counting down.
GCCATTGTGAATGCGCACGGAGGAGAAATCCATGTGGAGGATAACGAACCAAAAGGCTCGGTCTTTATTTTTACACTGCCGATGGAGGAGAGCGTATGAGCGAGAAAACGACCATTCTGGTTATTGAGGACGACAAATATATCTCGCATTTTATCGACATCTCCCTGACCAAGGAAAACTATAATGTTCTGGTAGCTCAGACGGCCGATGAGGGAATGTTTCTGTTTTCCTCTCATCGGCCAGATATTGTTTTGTTGGACTTGGGACTTCCGGACAGAGACGGTACCGAGCTGCTGCGGGAGCTGCGGGCTTTTTCGGATGTCCCGGTATTAATTGTATCGGCCCGCGGGCAGGAAAGAGAGAAAATTGCAGCTCTGGATTTGGGCGCCAATGATTACATCACAAAGCCCTTTCACATGGGGGAGCTGATGGCTAGAATCCGTGTGGCGCAGCGGTCCTTTCAGAAAAACGGAGCGGAATCCGGCAGCACAAAATTTACCTGTGACTGGCTGACGGTGGATTACGAAAAGCGGAAGGTGTTTGTTTCCGAAAATGAAATTCACTTGACGCCAACGGAATATAAGACGCTGCTTCTGCTGATTGCCAACAAGGGCAAGGTGCTGACGCACAACTATATTATTCGACAGATTTGGGGCTACGAGGGTGGAGACAGTAAAAGCGTACGAGTCTTTATGGCAAACCTGCGTCGGAAGCTGGAGAAAGATACCACACACCCTCGCTTTATTCTGACTGAGGTAGGCGTGGGCTATCGATTTTCAGATGAATAATCTGTTTTCTACAAATATTGGCTTGAATGTATACCTTTCATAAAGTTGGATTAGAAACGGGATCAAAGAGAGCGCAATTGCGTTCTCTCCTTGATCTCGTTTTGATTTGCACGGATTGACAGTGGTTTTGCATTGGAATGTGTGGTATTGTTTTCTCTGTAATGGATGTATATCCCCGGAAGTTTGAAGGAGAATCAGGTTAAAAAATGAACCGCATGTATCATCTGGAAAAAGCAAAATACAGATACAGGCCGCAAGTTATTCTGCTTGCGCTTGCCGTTCTTCTGATCGCATTGAATCTGTTCGTCTATGCCGACTGGAAGCTCTACCGGACGCCGATTGCAAAAGTGACGTCCGCAAAAATTACACAAACGCAGACGGTTTCAGGAGAGCGTGGAATTGAGGAACAACAATACGATCAGACGCTGTCCTGCGTTTTACTCAATGGAGAAGACAGGGGTAAAATGGTGACCATTATCAATACGTATACCGACACGCATATGGATGGCACAGCATACCATAAAGGCGATTTCCTGTTCCTCAAAAATATCGGGCAGGGAAGTGACGGAATGCTGCAGGCTGCAATTTCCGGTCAGAAGCGGGACTACTTTCTCTCTTTTTTGCTGAGCCTGCTTCTGTTTGGCGCCGTGGCCGTCGCAGGAGAACGGGGTTTTGCGTTCTTTTTTGCCCTTGGAATCAATCTTGCCGTCCTGCTCCTCGGCTTTTTCTGCTTTCAGACCGGGCTGAGCTTTGTGCTGCTGACGGCGGCACTGATTCTGCTGTTTTCCACTCTATCGCTTGGTATCTGCATCGGTTGGAACCGCCAAATGCTGGTGACATTAGGGGATACATTGATTTCTATTGGCGTTTTGGCTGCGGTCTATTGCCTTGCTATGTTGGCGGCGCCGGATGTGGATTACACGCTGCAGGATTACATCCGCAGCGGGACGCTTCAGCTGGAAGTGCTGTTTACCTGCGGAACGCTGCTGGGAAGCTTGGGAGCAATTATGGATGTGGCGGTTTCCGTTACAAGCGGTGTGGCGGAGATCCTGGAGAAAGAGCCGGATATTTCCGGCAAAAGCCTGTCACGGTCAGTTCGGCAGATCGGTTATGATGTGATGGGAACGATGATCAACGTATTGTTTTACACATATCTTGCCGGCAGAATTCCCATTTATCTGGCACAGCTGGCAAATGGGATGCGGCTGGATGTGCTGTTCAAATATTACACGGTGTATGAAATTCTCCGGTTCCTGGCGGGATCACTCGGCATTGTGCTGAGTATTCCGATTTCCGGCTTTGTGGCGGTGAATTACTATCGAAAGAGGGCGCTCGCAAAATGACACTGCTGCTGGTGCTGCTTTTGGCGGCCTTAGTTATAGTCGGAAGGACGCAGAGCGAAAAAATTATTGTGACATTACTGACCAATGGAGGTATCCTGCTAGTTGCCATGGTATTGATGCTGATGGGTTTCCAGTCGGTTTTTATCGGGTGGCTTTGCGTGCTCGGAACCTCAGCACTGACGCTGTTTTATCAAAACGGCATCAATCAAAAAACAGTCGCGGCATTTCTTTCTCTCCTGGTCGTGGTGATACTGCTGTCGCTCCTGATCTGGTTCGTATGTGTCCGGGCGGGACTCTACGGGCTTGATGAAAGGAACTGGGAAGAAGACGAAATCGTGATGCTGGATCTTCATCTCCACATCAATATGATTGGTGTAACTTACGTGGTAATTCTACTGGGGCTTTTGGGCGCTGCAAAAGATAGCGCCATGGCAGTGGCAACCGGAGCTTACGAGGTTTTTCACTGCCACCCCGAGATGCCCAAATGGGAGGTATTTCAATCCGGTATGAATATTGGAAGGGACATTTTGGGCGTTACCATCAATACCTTGCTTTTCGCGGTTATAGGACAATCCGTTTTGATGATCCAGATGTATTTTGACTGTGGATATTCTTTCGCGGAGCTTATCAACTCAAAATCTCTTTTCCAAGCGGCTATTATTGTGCTGATCGGAGGCGTGGGTGTTG
>QKDF01000166.1 GCA_003245395.1 Clostridia bacterium | reverse complement strand
AAATGCGAATCATTCAAGAAGCATGGAGCGGATATATTGAAGAAGGACTTGTTCCGTCGGAGGATGTGATTCGCCCGGAAGTTTTTGCGTCCTGGGTGCGGTGCAAGGCAGCTGGTTTAGACCCCTACCACATCAATATACCAAGTATTGTACCACGGACGGTTACGCAGCGGCTGGTAGCCAATCAGGACCTGATTTCGATCACTGCTTATTTTTTTGACGCTTATGCGGATCTGTTGGGTGATAAGGTTTTTGCCATGGATCTCTATGACAAAGAGCTATACTTGATCAAAACGTTTGGCACCAGTACGATTGTTCAGCAGAGAAAAGAGCATGCAAGGATTGGAGCCCTGAAGGATGAATCCGTCGCGGGAACGAATGCCATGGGGATTGCCAAACGAACCGGAAAGCCTTGCCAGATGATCGGCGCTGAGCACTATGACGTAAATCTGCATGGGCGGGTCTGTACGGCAATACCGGTCTTTTCCGCAAAGCGAGAGTTTTGGGGCGTTATTAATGTGGTGCAAAACAGTACCCCATCCTCTCGATATACCTTTGAAACGATGATCGCACTGAGCAAGGGTCTGGAGTCCCTGGTGCAGCAAGCAGAAAAGCAAAGACAATTGGAGGCGGCTAACGCGCTGACCCGTACTATCCTGGAGGAGATTGACAGTGCCATTTTCGTCGTGGATCCCAATAGCTGCATCAAAGAGGCGAACAACAAGGCGAAAGAGATTATGAACCCTCCTGTCTGGCCAGTCGGAAAAAGCGTTGTGGACTGCTTCGGCGTAAACAATCCCTTTTCTAGAGTGCTGACGGAGCAGAAGGCCATCGACAATAAGGAAATTACCCTCCAGTCGAACGGTGAGCGGAAGCACTATATAGCCACCATCCGCCCAATCTTCTATCAGCATGGTAAACTGTGGGGCGTATTGGGAACACTGGATAGTCTGGATACCACACGAAAACTGATGCGCAATATCGTCGGTTGGAAGGCGGTCTTTCAGTTTGAGGATATCATCGGCGAAAGCCCGCTGCTTCGGCAGGCGGTCTTGCTGGCCCGGCAGACGGCTTCTCTGATGAGCAATACATTGATTCTAGGCGAGAGCGGAACCGGAAAAGAGCTGTTTGCTCAGTCAATCCATAATGCCAGCGAATATTCCAAAGGGCCATTTGTAGCTGTTAACTGCGCGGCTATCCCCATCGGACTTTTGGAGAGTGAGCTGTTTGGCTACGAGGGCGGTGCGTTTACGGGAGCAAAGAAGAACGGAGCACCGGGAAAGTTTGAGCTGGCGGACGGAGGTACAATTTTTCTGGATGAGATCAACTCCATTCCGCAGGATGTACAGGTCAAGCTGCTCCGCGTACTACAGGAGAAAGCGGTGACCCGTATAGGCGGTACCTCCAGCATCAATCTGAATCTGAAAATTATTGCGGCCAGCAATGTGGATTTGAATCTTCTTGTGTCACAGAACCTTTTCCGAGCAGATCTCTACTACCGCTTAAACGTTATTACGATTGAGATTCCCCCTTTGCGAAAGAGAGTGGAGGACATTCCGCTTCTGGTGGAACACATCCTGCAGAACATACAGGAAAAGACAAAGAAATCCTATACCGTTTCACAGGCTGCGCTGGATGATTTTGAAGCTTACCATTGGCCCGGAAACATTCGGGAAATGGAAAATATTCTGGAGCGTGCCTGTATTCAGACAGTGATTCGTGGGGATTACCGGATCGACCATGAAACACTGCAGACCATTCCAGAGCTTTTTTTTCAGGAGGAACCGACAAAGTGGAAACGGGAAGAGCAGAGCAGGGAGGACAACCCTGAAGAGATCATTCCGATTTCGCCGATTAAGACCTCGGAAAAGAGCGTCATTATCAAAGCGTTTGAAAAGAACCGGTGGAACATATCCAAGACGGCAAAAGCCCTGGGAATCTCCCGAAATACATTATACAATCGGATTAAACAGTACCAAATTTCCATTCCGGAATAAGTTGCGCCGGATGTTATATAAAAGAAGCACCTGCTACGGCTTTTGCCGCAGGAGGTGCTTCTTTTATATATAATATATGTATATTACCAGAGGTTGCCTTCCACGTCAAAATTCAGATCATACGGCCCACTTAGAATCTCAATCTGCGGATTATTTTTCGCGAGTCCCAGCATCCCTTCGGAAATTTCAATGTATTCCAGATGCGCGGTGTTGGGGATGCGGATCATCTTCAAGCGGTCCTGATCCTCCGCGTCAGGGCAACAGTGAAGAGCCAACTGCAGTGCTTCTCTGTCGTTGTCCATGATCATAGGAATTTTCATCAGGTGCAGGAATGTGTTCGTGATTCCGGTAGGATAGGTCATCTCCAGCTTCGTCTTCTGAAAAAGCCTGCGGGTTGTCACATCGGCCAGACCAACTCCCTGCGCATTTCCATGCGTTTCATCGGTCAGGTCCAGGATCACGACCTTCTCCGCCTGAATCCCACCGGAGCGGTATTTGGTGCAAAATCGTCCGGTAACGTTGGGGTCCATGCCGTCACCGCTGATGTTTTTGCCGATCTTATCCACCACCAGCACATCGCATCGGTCAAACAACAGCCGTGCAATCGTCTCGTAAGACTTGTCCCGCAGCTTTGGCTCCTCGTCAACAATTTCCTCCGCGCCAAGGCCCGTCAGACTCCAAGTCTCATCAAAGGCATTTTCGATGACGGCAACACCGCCTAGAACGGGACAGTTTTGCAAAATAGTACGGCCATATTCCTCAATCAGCTCATGCATGATGGCTGGACTTTGGCTATGAATACTCTCGGCACCTTTTTGCTTACCAAGGCCAATGGCCATCATCTTCATCAGCCCGCTCTCATACCGGCCGGTATAAGAGGTGTGCGGCTTGATCCGGTTAAAGAGGAGAATACCGTCTGCTCCGGCGGCATTTTTGTCCAGAAAAACCGGCTGGTTGCGGACTAAGGAGCGTCCGATCTCCACGGAGTCCATCTGGCAGAGCACCGGGCAGCCCATGGTTTCGTACGAGACGCCATAGTCTTTTAGTATCTGGCGCTGGCCAGATTCGGTGGCACCGCCGTGGCTGCCCATGGCGGCTACAATAAAGGGCACAGCGCCGCGCTCTTTTATAAAATCCACCATGGTTCGGACCATGGAGGCATAGTGGTTAATCCCCCGGCTGCCGCAGGTGATGGCAATGCGCATTCCGGGCCGGATTTTCTCCAGCAGAGGCGGACGGTTCAACTGCTCTCGGAGCTTTTCTGGAATTTTTTCCACTGGAATGCAGATGTGGTCATATTTCTGCCGGACGCGCACCATTTTGGGAATCGGTGTATTTTTAATTAAATCAGTGACAGTCTCCATGAAACCACACTTCCCCTCAACCAATTGTTTTTTCGTAATGCAGATGGCGGAAAATCAGACGTAATTGCACACCCGAGCAATGGCCATTTCCGTAAAACCCAGAGTCTCGGCCTTGGTCTGCTTCCCACTGGCTACCTGACAGACCAGAGCGAGAAGCTCGTCGCCCAGATCCTCTGGGGATTTTCCTTCATAAATAATCGGAGAGGCATCTACGTCGATATTATCTATCATTTTGTTATAAGTCAGACGGTTCCCCGTAATTTTGATGACTGGCGCAATGGGGTTGCCGGTGGGTGTTCCGCGGCCGGTAGAGAAAACCACCACCTGCGCGCCGCCTGCGACCATGCCTGCCACAGAGGAGGGATCGTTGCCCGGTGTATCCATGATGACTAGCCCGGGTGTGCTTTCAATTTGCTTGGCGTAGTCATACACGGCGTTCACCGGTGTATGGCCGCCCTTATGAATGCAGCCCAGAGATTTTTCCTCCAGCGTGGTCAGCCCGCCGGCCTTATTTCCGGGAGAAGGATTCCCCGTCCGAACTTCTTCGCCGATCAGCTGAAGCGCCCGCTCGTAGCGGTGGACGATCTCCAAAATCCGGTCATGGACCTCCGGCGTGGCCGCACGCCTTGCCAAAATGTGTTCTGCTCCAATAAATTCCGTGGTTTCGCTGAGGATGGAAGTACCGCCTTCAGCCACCAGCAGGTCGCTGAGCCGACCGATTAAGGGATTAGCGGCCAGCCCGCTGGTGGGATCTGACCCGCCGCACTCGGTACCCACAATCAGTTCGGACATGGGGAAGAGCTCTCTTTGCAGTTGAGAGGACTCTTCCACCATTTCTCTTGCATAGCGGACTGCCAGGTCAATTGCCTTCAGTGTACCGCCCGCCTCCTGAATGATAACTTGCTTTAAGGGCTTGTTGCTGCGGGCCTGAATGGCCTCCACCACCAGATCCATCTGGCAATTCTCACAGCCGAGGGAGACAACCACGGTACCGTAGATATTGGGATTAGCAGCGTAGCCTGCCATTACATCCATAGTCAACTGCTGGTCGGGTGCTACTTGGGAACAGCCGTTCTGGTTGTTAAACGTGACGGCACCGTTTACTTGCTGCGCGACAATGCGGGTAGTATCGGAGGCACAGACGCTAGCGGGCAAAATCAGTACCTTGTTACGGACTCCCACCCGCCCATCCGGGCGCCTATATCCATAAAAATTCATATGCTTTGCCTCCTGGTCAGTCGTCAAGGTTTTCGCGGTGACTTGCTACGTTATGCACATGGACATGCTCGCCGGCCCGAATTGCGCAGGCAGCTATACCGATATGCTCCCCGTATTTAGAGATTGGTGCTCCGGCGGGGATATTCCGTATGGCGACCTTATGGTAAAGCGTAATTTCTTCCTGTGCGGTGAGCTGTTTTTCCTCTCCGCAGCAGGAGTAGGAAATGGTGTCTCCTCGATGGATTGGTTCAATGGCTACAGCAACGTCGTCCCTCGGATCAATGATCATTGCATTGCGCATTTTTTCACGCTCCTAAATTCTTA
>QKDF01000029.1 GCA_003245395.1 Clostridia bacterium | reverse complement strand
AAAATAAAAGGAGTCCGCCGACACTGTCCGCGGACTCCTTTTTCACGATATCTAATGTGGTTACTTTCTCCTGCGACCGCCGCGCTTTCCGTCTACGCTGCGATTCAAGTCGGCCATTTTCCCTTCGGAGGCAGAGAGGAACTTTTTCAATTTTTCCTCAAAATCGACATCCCCGGATGCAGGGACGTTTTGCTGCGCCTGAGAAGAAGGTCGGCTTTGTGCCGGACGGGGGGCGGAAGCGTGCTGTGCAAAGGGACGAGGAGAACTTTCGGCTGGCCGCGGTGAATAAGGCCGCTGTGCCGGACGGAAAGCGGGACTTTCCTGTGCGAGGGCTTTTTTGATGGAGAGATTGATTTTTCCGTTTTCCGAAGCCAGAACACGGACCTTAACATCCTGTCCCTCCTGCAGAAAATCATGAACATCATTGACAAATGTGTTGGCAATCTCTGAAATATGTACGAGGCCCGAACGGCCTCCCTCCAAGGCAACGAAGGCGCCAAATTTTGTGATGGCGGTAACTTTGCCTGCTACAATGCTCCCAACTTCAGGTTCCATACCCATACGATGTACTGTTTCTCCCTTCCCAGGTTCATTCTTTTGGTTCCGCCACACACAGGCGGTTTTCAGAAAAGGCCGGTGCAGGGGCGGGACATCTTTGTTCCCGCCATGCGGCACCGGTCAATTGCTGACATCATAAAATACTTTATCACCGGGGGCGACCAAACCAAGCTGATCCCGGGCGATCTCTTCCATCTTTTCCTGCGAGCCACCGTCCGCGATGTCTGACTTCAGCGCGTCGTTTGTCTGCTGCTGCTGTTGAACCTGATCGTTTAACGCGGCCTTTTGTGCCTGGGCTTCCTGTACCTGATCCCGAAGGCGGTACAACTGCCAGCCCAGTGCCAGCAGAAGAACTAAGATCAGAAGCTTGGTAAAAACGCCCACGCGAGTTTTGCGCTGAGTCTTTTTCCTGCCGACCGCTTTTGTCAAGTCCGCTCCCTCCCTTAGGGCCGGGGCGATACCTGCGACCCGCAGTTTTACTTATTGTATAGCATTTCCGCGCAAAATGAAAGAGGTTTTTTGCATGAATTAAGAATTTTTTACACAGTGTTTGCAGCCAAAATAGCGGAATAGACAATAAATGCAGCAAAAAAGCCACGCTATCCGCCCAAAAGTCCCAAACTGGCCGCAGCAGGGCGGAAAACAAGCTGAAAAACAGCGTGGCTCCGCCTGCGGCTCCCAGCAGGACATACAGTCGAAGCTGCCCTTCTGTCAGTCGCAGTGTGAAGAAAAAGAGGCCGACCGCCGTACTGAAACAAAAGAGAATGTCCAGTACACCGGTCAGCTTTGGTTTACGCAGTCGCAGAGGCCGCAGCAAGTCGTAAAGCAGACCTGCCGACAGCCCCAAAAAAATGGACTGCACAAATACGATCAGCTGATCTGTAACGAAATTCCGCATATCAGCCAAACAGACGGTGCAAAAGGCCGCCTTTCCCCTGAAGAGGTTCCTCATAGGAAATCGAATCAATGCGGCCGTCCACATGAAGCTCTCCGCCATCAAGAGATAGTTTGCCGATGTGCAGATCTTCACCGGTTACCACCAGAACGCCGGCAGTAGTGGACATCACGATTCCGGTCTCATCAAAGCGCTCCACATTCTCTACGCCGGAGACGGTGAGCTTTTCCCGGCCTTCCACTTCCAGATGATGCGCCGCAGCCGGCATGGAGTTGTAATCATTCATCATTGTCCCCTCTTCCCACAGTGACCTTGTTAACTACTATATGGGGCGGGGACAGGGATTATGACGGGTCGGACACTTGTCTGTATAATGCCGCGGCATCAGTCTGGCGCACGGATTCCTGTATAGAGAGAACCTCCACCGTCACAGTCCGTACGCCGAAACGGAGGGAGATAAGATCGCCTTCCTTGATCTCATAAGAAGCGCGGGCCGGTTTTCCGTTTACCGTTACCAGCCCATTGTCACAGGCTTCGTTAGCCACGGTCCGCCGCTTGATCAGCCGCGAAACCTTCAGGTATTTATCCAGTCGCATACGTTCCTCCAAGCAGAAATCAGAAAGAGGGGGCAATCGGCCCCCTCTTTTCGAAACAAGCTGATCATTTACTTGCAGACAGAATCCTTCAGCGCCTTGCCGGCCTTAAACACGGGAACCTTAGAAGCGGGAATTTGAATGGCCTCCTTGGTCTTGGGGTTGCGGCCAATGCGCTCGGCGCGATTCTTCACTTCGAAAGAGCCAAAGCCGACCAGCTGCACTTTGTCGCCCTCCTGCAAAGCGGCGGTGATGGCGTCCAGAGCAGCGGCAACAACAGCCTCAGCATCCTTCTTGGAAACCTCGGTTTTGGCGGCAACGGCATTGATGAGTTCAGCTTTGTTCATTTGTAGTTCCTCCTATAATTTCCCAAATTAAATCTTCCTATCTACTTAAAGCGGGCAAACCGCTGTTAAGACTCAGATTGCTTGGCCTGTTTCCACAGGGCAAGCTTGTCCGCTGGGGAGAGCTCATCCAGCGGGGCGGTAGAAGTGCTCTCCACAAAACGAAAACGGCGGGCGAATTTATCACAGGCGGCATGGAGTGCCTCCTCTGGGTCAATGCCGTGATCCGCGGCGATTTTGGCCGCGATAAACAGCGCGTCACCGGCTTCCTCCTTCACGCCGTGCGGGGCATCCGGGGCAGCGGATGAGTCGGACAAGGCCTGGCGCAGTTCGCCAATCTCCTCTTCCAGCTTCTGCATGGCGCCATCCCCAGAGGGCCAGTCGAATCCAGCCTTGGCTGCCTTGGACTGGATCTTTTCCGCACGCCACAGCGCCGGCAGGGTCTTGGCCACAGCGTCCACCGCATCGGCGGCAGACTGCTGACCTTTTTCGGCCCGCTTAAGCGCTTCCCAGCGATCCAGTTCCTGGGTGGAATTTTCCACATGCTCGCTGCCGAATACATGGGGGTGGCGGTATACCAGTTTTTTACAAACTCTATCCACCACGTCACCCATGGTAAAACCACCCTGCTCGGTTTCCAACTGTGCGTGGAAGACCACTTGGAGCAGAGCGTCACCCAATTCTTCGCACAGCCCGTCGAGATCGCCCCGGTCAATGGCCTCTACCACCTCACAGCTTTCCTCCAGAAAGTTCCGGCGCAGAGAAGTGTGGGTTTGTTCCCGATCCCAGGGGCAGCCCCCCGGGGAACGGAGCAGAGCCATGATGTGCAGCAAATCCTCATAGCTGTAACGATTCTTACATTGAAAATCTACCATAACTCGTCTACCTTTGCAAGAATTATTGAGAGAAAATCCTTGTTTTTCAAGGAAAAATCACTTCAACCGTAAAATTTTGGCCAATTTTTTCCCCTGGGGGAAGGAAGCCAGATCCTCTGCCCGCAAAATCCGCAGGGCAAGCACCAAAACGAAGTATACCACCACGCCGACACAGATGCCCAACATCGCGGCAACGGCGTTGGCGCCATAGGTGGACAGATGCCCGGTCAAAAGCCGGCCGGTGATCCCATAGAAGGCCCAGGCGGCGACACCCATCAGGATGGAGGCCACAGTGGGCTTGAAGAACAGGGAGAAGTATCTGGGCTTTTGTGGGGAGTATTTCCAAACGAAGATCAGATTCAAGCCTGCAATCACCAGATAGCAGCACAGAGTCGAAATGGGGGCACCGTGGATGTTGATATCCGGATTGCCCACCAGCACGTAGTTCAGACTGATTTTGGTCACGCCGCCGGCGATCATTGTGTAGATGGGGATGCGCTCGCGGCCGTAGGATTGCAGAATGGCGTTGGTGAGAATCATGATGCAGATAAAGATGCAGGCGATTCCCAGTACCTGCAGATGCGGGGCTGCGGCAACGGCGTCGGCATGCTGAGCGGGATAGAGCGTCAGCAGGATTGGACCGGACAGCACGCTCAATCCGATGCCTGCAGGCAGGGCCAGCAGGGCGATGAGTCGAAAGGAGGAGGAGATGATACGATCTGCCGCCTCTCGGTCATGGCGGGCCAGAGCAGCTGCCGCAAAGGGGATCAGGCTCATAGTCACGGGATACACAAAAGAGGAGGGGAGATTGATCAGATCCATGCCGAAGGTGTACTGCCCATAAAGATTGGTGGGTTTGGCTGAGAGCATCGAAGAGATGGAGTCCAGCCGTCCCAGCACAATCTTGGAATCGATGAGCGTGATGATGCTCATGGCGGAGTTGCTCAGCGTAATGGGAATGCCGATGGCCAGAACCTTGCGCATCAGCGTTCCACTGCTCTCCGGTACGTCCTGAGAGACCGCAGTATCGCGGTGGCGGGTCAGATAGAAGATCAGGAAGAACAACGCCAGAATTTCGCCGGCTGTCACGCCCAGAATGGCGCCCGCGGCAGATAGATCCAGCCCCTTGCCCAAGCGGATAAAGTACCACGCCAGTGAAAGACCGAATCCCAGCTTGCACAGAGCCTCCAGAACCTGGGATATGGCGGTGGGCTTCATGTTTCCCTGCCCCTGCGTATAGCCCCGCATACATGCCAGCAGGCACACGCAGAAAACAGCGGGAGACAGAGCCCGAATGGCCCAGAAAGCGTCGGGGTCGTTCATAAAGCCGGAGAGCTGATCCGCGCCAAAGAACATCAGCAGAGATCCTGCCAGTCCCAGAACAAAGAACAGCCAGATAGCCGTGCGGAAAATTTTGCGCGTCTCGTTTTCCTTGCCCAGAGCATGTGCTTCACTGGTCAGCTTGGAGATGGCCAACGGCAGTCCGGCGGTGGAGACGGTCAGCAGCACGTTGTAAATGTTGTAAGCGACCGTAAAATGGGCTTTTCCTTCGCTGCCCAAAATATTGCCAAGCGGAATCTTGTAAATGGCCCCGATCACCTTGACGATGGCCACCGCTGCCGCCAGAATAGCGGCACCGCCCAGAAAGGACTTCTTTTTTCCATTGTTTGACATGAAAATACCTC